>JBEKKD010000162.1:0-8334 GCA_050010895.1 Armatimonadota bacterium | reverse complement strand
CGCCAGCCACTTCACCTTGACCAGCGCGTGCAGCCGGATCAGCCAGTCGCGAAAGGCGAAACTGGACCGGAAGAACTGGTAGAAAACGACGGGGAGATCCACAGCGTGGACGCCGACGAGAGGTATCTCCGCACGGCTCTCCATCAGCGCCGGTCGTGCCCGCTGGCCGGCCAGCATCGCGCCGCCTGGCAGACAGACCCAGGCGCAGAACAGCACGATGAGCAGAATCTCGAATGCGGCTCGCGACTGTCTCAACACATCCTCAGAACCGGAAGTAGATGAACGGGCTGTACGTGCCCGACGCCATAATCGTCGACGCGTAGAGAAGCAGCCCCGCGAAGCAGGCGACGCCTGCTGTCCTCGATGCGACATCGAACGCGATACCGGCCGGGCCGGGTAGCGACCTTCGAATGCGCTCCACCCCGCTTCGCCATGCGCTGAGGATCGGCGTCGATCCGAGCACGCCAATCGCCAGAGCGATCGCGAGATCTCTGTTCAGGAACTCCGCTGGAGAGAGTGTGCTGGCTCTCCCTGATGTGAGCCCTGCCATTGCCGTGAGGAGCTGCCATGCTTGGTCCAGCGTGCGGGAGCGAAACAGCACCCAGCCGATCATCACCATGAGCAGCGCATAGACGTGGCTGAGCGGCCGCCAGGTCCGCCCCAGCAGCCGGCCGAACCCGACGCGCTCGACCACGAGAAGCAAGCCGTGGAACATCCCCCAGATCACGAAAAGCCAACTGGCGCCATGCCAGAGCCCGCAGAAGAAGAAGACGGTGACGAGATTCACATAGGTGTGGGCAGGACCGCGCCGGTTCCCGCCGAGGGGAATGTAGAGATAGTCGCGGAACCAGCGGGACAGCGACATGTGCCAACGCCGCCAGAACTCCGTGATCGAGCCGGAGATGTAGGGGTAGTTGAAGTTTTCCGGAAAGTGGAACCCGAACATGCGGGCCAGCCCGATCGCCATGTCGGAGTATCCGGAGAAGTCGAAGTAGATCTGCAGCGTATAGCACACCACGCCCAGCCACGCCAGACTCGTGCTGACTTCGTGCCCCGGGAGAGCGAATACGCGATCGGCGCAGACGCCAACGGTATCGGCGATGATGAGTTTCTTTCCCATGCCCGTGACGAACCGGCGGATGCCCTCTGCGAAGTCGGCGCGAGTGTAGACGCGTCGCACGATCTCGTCCGCGATCTCATGGTAGCGAACGATCGGCCCGGCGATGAGCTGGGGGAACAGCAGAATGTAGAGCGCGAGGTCGAAAGGCGCTTTCCGCGCTTCGGCGTCGCCGCGGTAGACGTCGACTTTATATGAGATCTTGTGGAAAGTGAAAAAGCTGATCCCGAGCGGAAGGAGCAGGTGGGGCACATCGAACAGAGGGACGCCGGCCTGAACCAGAATCGCGTTCAGGGTTTCCGTGAGGAACCCGCCGTACTTGAACACCACCAGCAGAGACAGGTCGCTGACGATACCGATGGCGAGCAGGCGCTTCGACCAGGGAGTGCCGCGAGTGCGCTCGATGCCCCGACCGATCCAGTAGTTCACCGCGATGGAGGCGACGAGCCACCCCAGGAATCCCCATTCGCTCGCCGCGTAGAAGACAAGGCTGGCCAGGCTGAGGACGACGTTGCGCCCCCTCGCTGGCGTCAGGAAGTAGATCGTCAGGATGATCGGGAGGAAGAAGAAGAGAAAGAACGGTTCGCTGAAGACCACCGCGAGGCTCCCTGAGGGCTCGACCTACGCTCACCAGTTTCGACGTCTCACGCTGGCCGACCTGCCGCGGCTGGGCTCGCCACTCAGGCATCGGACCCGCTGGAGCGATCGCGCTACCGCACGCGGGGTTTGCCGTCTTCCCCCCGTGCCATCGACTCCTTGGCTCGGCCGATCAGCCGCCGCAGATCTTCCCGGGCGAGGCACTCATCCGGCGCGAACGTCCCATCGGGGCGTCCACCGACGATGCCGGCATTTCGGAGCAAGTAGACCTGTCGTGACGCCTGGTGTCCGGTGGGAATGTCTGCAAAGGGCGCCGTCTCCGAGGCCGCACCAACGCGCCCTCCTTGCTCGGTGTTGCGGGTCATACCGAGTGCTTCGGCCAGAACCACGGCCGCTTCGGCGCGTGTGACAAGCACGTCCGGGTCTGAAGCCGCGTCGCGCCAGAGCGATAGGCTGCACTGCCTGGTCCTCTCGCCAGCCGGCAGCAGCTCCTCAACCGCCCGACTCACCTCTCCGCGTGTGACGTAGCGTGTGGCCGGCCGTTCGGCCCAGGCCCACAAGGCAGGCATGTATGGATCCGGTGAACGGACCGGGGCGCAGACTTCGAGCACGCGAAGGCCGGCCTTCTCGAGGAGAAGCGTCAGCGTCGCAGGAGAGAACACGCAGGAATGCTCGGAGAGATTCCACGCGCTCCAGCGTTCCAGATACGCGCGAGACTCGTCACAGTCTAGATTCGGCGTTTCCAGAAAGACCACGCCTGCAGGCCGAAGGAGGGCATGCACCCGCGCCATGGCGCGGGGGGGATCGGCGAAATGTTCTATCGAGTGCATCATGACAACGGCATCGAAGGACGCATCCGGAAGCTTGGCCGCATCTAGCGTTGCGGTGATCACCTCCAGCCCGAACGTCTCTGAAGCGTAACTTGCCGAGAAAGGCGACGGATCGACGCCAGTCGCGTCCCATCCTCGCCGCCTGGATGCCATCATGAGGAATCCAGGGCCGCAGCCCACATCGAGGAGACGGCCGGGCGCCACCCAATCCTCCAGTTTCCCAAGCAGCGGATCGTAGTAGTCCATGAACTCCTGGGCGGAATCCAGGTACTCTTTGCCGGTCCATGTCTTGCCGCGGTAGTGCGAACAGCCGGGGGCAGAAGTGCCAGGGGGGAGGGGGGTTGTGGGCACGCCGAAAGCAAGACTACAGCCTGGACATCGGAAGACCGTCCAGTGGCCGAGACGGAACCAAGGTTCAGGCGCGCTGGATCCACAGAGCTTGCAGGTCTGAAGGCGCATATTGCGCTTCCAACTGACGCGCACAGGCGGATCTCCTCGAACGCTGCTACACCTGCAGCTCGTCCCCGTCCTTCGCTACATGGATCTCGCCGCTGAACCCGGCTGACCTGATGCGATCTGCGATGCCTTCCTCGACTGGTTCCAGCGTATGGATAATGTGGGTGGCAACCAGGCGCGGCAGCTTCGTGGCTGCGAGCGCGGCCCCGAGCTCCTCGGGAGTGAAGTGCGCCATCTCGACCACCGCGAGATCGGCGCCCACGACCGCGTCGACGATCTCCTGTGGCGAAGCGAGATCGCCCGAGAAGAGGAGCATCTTGCCGTCAACCCTCACCCGGTAGGAAAAGCTGTCACCCAGCGCTGGATAGCCGGCGGCCCGCGCATGCTCCGCGGAGTCGGCGATGTGGGCGTTCGGAAGCGCCTCTACTTTGAGTTCGTCGCTGTAGACCGTCCCCGCGTCTACCGGCCGCAGCTCGAGATCGAAGCCCAGCAGGTCGGGCAGGAGGTAGATCGCGTTCAGGAAATCCCGCAGCGGAACAACGATCTCTCTGGGCAGGAGAACGATAAGCGACCTCTGCCTGTGGTTCAGTTGGAGCCACTGCAGCAGCATGGGCAGGCCGCCGCAATGGTCGACGTGGGGATGTGTGATGAATACCGCGCGCAACGTGTCCGGCGATACCCGCCTCCTGGCGAGATAGGCGGCGGTCGGCTCCCCGCTGTCGATCAGGTACAGCTCCTGATCGCCGCGCCAGATCCCGATGCACGCGTTGGTGCGCTTCTCAGTCGGAAAACCGGCAGACGAACCGAATACGGTTACTCGGATCTTGCCCGCCATGCTACGACCTCCATGTACCCGCGCGCCCCATCTCCGCGCTGAACAGGTATACCAGGAGGGTGGGAGACTTCCTTCGGCTTCGTCCGCCGCCAGCGCGGAATCTCGCGGGAGTCACGTCCTGGTAAGGCCGCCGAGCCCTACATCGCCACATACTCGTGTATGGGCAGCAGGCTGAACTCCTCGGTCCTCTTACGGCTCGTGAGGGCGAGGAGCAGCGCCCGCGCGGTGTCGAGCGATGTCAGGCACGGGATCGCGTGCTCGACCGAGGCGCGGCGAATGCGCGCGCCTTCCCGCTCAGGGTTGCGCTCGGGAGAGAGCGTATTCAGCACGAGGCGGACTTTTCCCGAGCGGATCACGTCGGCGATGTTCGGGCTGCCCTCGTGAATCTTCTTCACCACTATGCTCTCGACGCCAATAGACTGCAGGTACGCCTGCGTTCCCGCCGTTGCGTAAACGCTGAACCCAAGATTCGCGAACTCCCTGATCAGCTCTCCCGCTTCTTCCTTGTCCCTATCGGCAATGGTGGCTATCAGCGCGCCTTCGCTGGCTACCTCGACGCCGGAGGCGACCATAGCCTTGTAGAGCGCAGTCGGATAGTCCGGATCGATGCCCATGATCTCGCCGGTCGATTTCATCTCGGGACCAAGGCTGATGTCTACCTCCGTCAGCTTGGCGAACGAGAACACCGGTGCCTTCACCGCGTAGTATGGCCGCGCCGGATACAGCCCAGGCGCATACCCCATCTCTCGGATCTTCTTCCCCAGCATGCACTTAGTGGCGACATTCACCATTGGAATGCCGGTGATCTTCGATAGGTAGGGAACGGTACGGCTGGCGCGCGGGTTCACCTCAAGCACGTATAGCATCTCGTCACTGTCCAGCACGAACTGAACATTCATCAGCCCCTTGACCTTGAGCGCGCGCGCCATTCGCGTAGCATAGTCCACGACTTGCTGCTGCGTCTTGTCGCTCAGGCTCACCGGTGGGTACACGGCCATAGAATCTCCGGAGTGAATGCCTGCGCGCTCGATGTGTTCCATGATGCCGGGAATCAGTGCATCCTCGCCATCGCAGATCAGGTCCACCTCCAGCTCTCGGCCGGCCACGTAGCGGTCGACCAGGATCGGGTGGCGCGGCGAGACATTAGCGGCGAGGTGCATGTACGAGAGCAGTTCTCCCTCGGAGTAGACGATCTCCATGGCGCGCCCGCCCAGCACGTAGGAGGGCCGGACGAGGACGGGATAGCCGATCTCCCGCGCCACCTCGACCGCCTGGTCAATGGAGGTGACGCCGCGGCCCTCGGGCTTCGGAATCTCGATCTCGCTCAGCAGTCGCTCGAAGCGATCGCGGTCTTCAGCAATATCGATGCCGTCGAAGCTCGTGCCGAGGATGGCGACGCCGTTCTCGTGGAAGACGCCGGCGAGGTTGATGGCAGTCTGGCCGCCAAACTGGACGACGACGCCCTCAGGCCTCTCGCGCTCGATGATGTGCAGCGCGTCCTCCTCCGTGATCGGCTCGAAGTAGAGCTTGTCGGAGGTGTCGAAGTCGGTCGAGACGGTCTCGGGGTTGTTGTTGATGATGATGGACTGGAAGCCCTCTTCGCGCAGCGCCCACACCGCGTGCACCGTGCAGTAGTCGAACTCGATCCCCTGGCCGATGCGGATGGGTCCCGCGCCGATGACGATCACGCGGCGCTGATCGGCCCGCGCCACCTCGTCCTCGGTCTCATATGTTGAATAGTAGTACGGCGTGACCGCCTCGAACTCGGCCGCGCAGGTATCGACCATCTTGTAAGGCGGAACCAGATTCAGGCCCTTCCGCCGCTCGCGCAGCCTCTTCTCCGGAATGCCGACGAGGTCGGCAATCTCGTGATCGGAGAAACCGAACTTCTTCGCGCGGGCGAGCAGGTCGTCCGTCAGCCCCTGCGCGCCGGCTTTGCGAACCTCTATCTCCAGGTCCACGAGGTTCTTGATTTTGTGCAGGAACCAGACATCAACCCGCGACACGTCGGCGACTTCCTCGACCATCATGCCCTGGCGGAAGGCCTCGGCGATGGCGAAGAGCCGCTCGTCGGTAGCGTCGCGCAAGCACTCCTCGAGCTGCATCTGGCTCCACGCATGCTTGGAGCGCAACCCATAGGACCCGATCTCGAGTGAGCGCACGCCTTTCATCAGCGCCGCCTCGAAAGTGCGGTCAATCGCCATGATCTCGCCGGTAGCCTTCATCTGCGTCCCGACCGTGCGGTCGGCGAACTGGAACTTGTCGAACGGCCACCGCGGGATTTTCACCACACAGTAGTCAATGGTCGGCTCGAAGCAAGCCAGCGTCTTCTGTGTCACCGCGTTCGGGATCTCGTCCAGTCGCAGCCCGATGGCGATCTTCGCCGCCACCCGGGCGATGGGATATCCCGTCGCCTTCGATGCCAGCGCGCTCGACCGGCTGACGCGTGGATTGACCTCGATCACGTAGTACTCGAAGCTCTTTGGGTTGAGCGCGAACTGGACATTGCAGCCGCCCTCGATGCCGAGCGCGCGGATGATCTTGAGCGACGCCGTCCGCAGCATCTGGTATTCCTGATCGGCCAGCGTCTGTGCCGGAGCGACCACGATGGAGTCCCCGGTGTGGATCCCCATCGGGTCAAGGTTCTCCATACTGCACACGGTGATGCAGGTGCCCGCCGCGTCCCGCATCACCTCATACTCGATCTCCTTCCAGCCGATCACGCAGCGCTCGACCAGCACCTGGTGAATCATGCTCATGAGCAGGCCGCGGGTGCAGGTCTCGCGCAGTCCCTCATCATTCCACACGATCCCGCCGCCCGTGCCGCCGAGAGTGTAGGCGGGCCGGATGATCACCGGGAAGCCGAGGGTGCGCGCGAACGCCCGCGCCTCGTCCACCGTGTGCACGATGGCGCTGTCCGGCACAGGCTCGTCGATCTCGCGCATCGTCTCGCGGAAGCGATCGCGATCCTCCGCGCGCTCGATGGCTTCGAGCGACGTGCCGAGGAGATCGACGTCGTACTTCTCCAGCACTCCTGCGCGAGCGATCTGAGTCGCCAGATTCAAACCGGTCTGCCCGCCGAGGGTGCCGATCAGGCCGTCCGGCCGCTCCTTCTCGACGATGCTCGCAGCGACATCCAACGTGAGCGGCTCGATGTAGATGCGATCCGCCATGTTGGTATCGGTCATGATGGTGGCGGGGTTCGAGTTGATGAGCACGACCTCGATGTTCTCCTCGCGCAGCGCCTTGCACGCCTGCGTCCCCGCGTAGTCGAACTCGGCCGCCTGACCGATCACAATCGGGCCAGAGCCAATCACCATCACTTTCTTCAGATCACTGCGTCTGGGCATTCATGCTCCTCTATGTCATTCCGAGCGACCCGTCCTGCGAAGCCCTGGCGAAGCAGGAAGCGGGGCTTGCCCGCCCCGGGCGGGAATCACGCCGTTCGCCTTCATCTGCGGATATTTGCGTTCTGCCATTCAGCACACCTCCGGCTCAATCTGCTCCCACCTCTCCGGCTCCTGAATGCGCTGCACGAACTGCTTGAAGATCCCTCTGCTGTCCAGCGGCCCCGGACTCGCCTCGGCGTGGTACTGGATCGAGAACGCGCGGAGATCGGGGCATTCGATGCCCTCCACCGTGCCATCATTCAGGTTGACCTGCGAGACCGCGCCTGGCGACTTCGCCAGGCTGTCCGCGTCCACCGCGTAACCGTGATTCTGCGAGGTGATGCGCACGCGCTTGGTGATCTGGCACTGCACCGGATGATTGCCGCCGCGGTGCCCGAACTTCAGCTTGAACGTCTTCCCGCCAAGGGCGTGTCCGATGAGCTGATTGCCGAGACAGATTCCGAGCACCGGCTTCCTGCCAAGCAACTGCCGGACGGCCTCGACTTGCAGGCCGAGTCGTGCCGGGTCGCCGGGGCCAGGGGAGAGCACCACGCCATCGGGATCGAGCGCCAGCACCTCGTCCGCGGTCACGGAGCAGGGGAGGATGACCGGCAGACAGCCGAGTTCGAAGAGATTGCGTAGGATGCTGACGCGAATGCCGTAGTCGATCACCGCGATCTTCATGCGCTCTGGTTGCTTCGGTAGCTTGCTGCCGAAGCCGCTGCCATCGCTCGAACCCCGCTTCGGCCGCCACTCGTACGGCTGCGGCGTGCTCACCAACTGCACGAAATCCGTGTCGCCGTAGCCAGGGTTGTCCTTGATCCGCTGCAGCGCCTCCGCAGGCGACTCGTCGGTGGAGATCGCGCCCATCATTACGCCGACGGTGCGCAGCTTTCGTGTGAGGGCGCGGGTGTCCACGCCCCTGATGCCGACGACGCTGTGGCGCGTGAGGAAATCGCCGAGGGACTCCGTGCTGCGGAAGTTGCTGGGCGCCTCGCAGATCTCTTTCACGACCAGGCCGGCGATCTGACATCGCGGTGACTCGTAATCCTCATCATTGGTGCCGTAATTGCCGATCAAGGGATAGGTGAGAGTCAGTATCTGGCCGCG
>JBEKKD010000161.1:0-8342 GCA_050010895.1 Armatimonadota bacterium | reverse complement strand
GGCCCTGCTGGCAGGGCGGCGGGTGAACGTGGCATGGGCTGTGACCTCCTGTCCAGCAATGGACAGAGATACCACATCCAGCACTAATCGAACAGTGTTGAGGCTAGACGCAGATAAACGCGGATGGACGCAGATGCGAGCCAATCGTCGGCTGCGCCGCCGGAACGGCAGGGGGCGAGGAGGCGAGGAGGCGGGGGGGCCGGAGGGAGCAGGTGCCCGAGAACTCACGCCCTCGGAGTTGTGGTATGATGCGGGGCGAGAGGCGGTGGGATGGCGGAGGTGGTGTATCGCACCGCGGGGGCGGCGGATCTGATCGCGGTGGGGAGGGTGTATCTGCGCGCGTTCGGGGAGACGCTGGAGCAGTTCGAGAGCCCCGATCTGTCGCCGATGGCGATGGCGGATGTGGCGGGGGCGTGCATGGCGGCGGAGCCGGACTGCATCGGTGTCGCGGAAGTGAGCGGCGAGGTGGTAGGCTATATCATCGCCATATTGGATGTACGGCGGATACGGCGGACGGCGCTGCTGCGGGGGCTGCCTCTGATCTGGCTGTGGCGATGGGTGACCGGGCAGTACCGGTTGACAGTTCGGGCAGTAAGGCACATCATCGCGGATAAGTTGAGCTTCTGGCGCGCGGCGAAGCTGCCGGGGGCGGGGTGTCCGCGGGTCCTGTCGATGGCGGTGGACCCGGAGTGGCAGAGGCGCGGGATCGGCAGGGGGCTGCTACCGGCGGCGATCGAGCGGCTGCGGGCGAAGGAGTGCACGTGCGTGCGGCTGGAGGTGCGGCCGGGGAACGAGGCGGCGCGGAGGCTGTACGAGGGCTTCGGGTTCGCCCCGGCGGGGCGATTCGAGGATAGCAGGGGACCGTGGGACGTGATGCTGCTGGAGTTGGATGAGCGGGAATAGAATGCGGAGAATGCCGCGCTGGCGGTGGGCGCTGTTCGCCCTCGTTGCTGTCACGGGGCTGCTGAGTGCGTATTCATACGGGGTTAGCTACGTGGTGTGGCAGCGGACGCTGCGCGCGGCGGGATTCACGGGCGAGATGGCGCCACCGGCGAAGGGGGAGCGCATTCTGGTGGTGGCGCCGCATCCCGATGATGAGGCGCTGGGGTGCGGCGGGCTGATACAGCAGGCGGTGGCGAACGGCGCAGATGTTCACGTTCTGCTGATGACGAATGGCGACGCCTCACAATTCGCGGTGGTGTTCGGCGAGCGGGAAATGCCGTGGATTCCCGCGAACATGGTCAGCCTGGGGAAGAAACGGCAGGACGAAACCCGCGGCGCGATGATGAAGCTGGGCCTTCCCAGGGACCACATCCACTTCCTCGGTTTCCCCAATAACGGACTGGTGGCGCTCTGGCGGCCGGAGCACTGGCTGCACTCGCAGCTCTACCGTTCCCCCTACACGCATCTCGATCACTCCCCCTATGTCGGCGATGCCACGCAAAACGCCCCGTACTGCGGCGAGCAGGTGCTCGACGACCTGCTGGCCGTGCTGCAGCAGGTGCGCCCTGAAAGCATTTTCGTTACCCATCCGCGCGACGTACACCCCGACCACTGGGCGACCAGCGCGTTCGTGGGCTACGCGGTAGCGACGGCGGGGGTGCGAGGGGCGGACTGGGCGAAGACGGTGAAGATGTGGGGCTATCTGGTTCACTGGCCGAACTTCCCGGCGCCGCGTCGGAGCAAGACGGCACTGGAGCTGCTGCCGCCGCCGGAGCTGTCGGGGGAGGCGGCGCAGTGGTACCGGCTGCCGCTGACGCGGGAGCAGGCGAAGAGGAAGATGGCCGACGTGCGGACGTACGCGTCGCAGGAGCCGCGCTTCGACCGATTGATGCTGGCGTTCCCGCGACAGGACGAGATCTTCGAGGCGCTGCCGGTCACCACAATCGCGATCGGGGACACGATCCACTGGCGCACGCCGAATGCGAAGCGACGCGGGTTCGGCGGGGTGGAGGTGAAGAGCGTGCGGCTGCGGGTGGACAAGGACTTGACGACCCAGGCCGAGATCGAGACCGCGCCGAAGAAGATCCCGACGAACGGCTATGTATGCTTGGATGTGCGGACGTGGGATGAGAAGCGCGCGCCGGTGATCACGACGCTGTACATGCGCGCCAAAGGCGAGTCGCCGGTGGTGCTGCTGGAGGGGGAGGCGCCAGCGAGGTCGGTGTCGGCGAAGGTGGACGAGACGCAGCGCGGGAGCCTGGCGGTGACGCGGCTGCCGCTGCCGTCGGGGAGCATGGCGCGGCGGGAGGTGTTCGTGACGTGCTTCGGGAGCGTCAGGGATAGGGTGACGGCGCCGGCGGTGATCGGGAGGGTGAAGTTTGAGGGGGGCGGGAAGTAACGGCGGGTCGAGGAGTCGAAGAGGCGAGGAGTCGAAGGGCGAGATTGCCACGGTCGTCCGGCGACTAGCGTCGCCTTGACTCCCCGCCAGAAGGCGGGCAAGCCTCGCAATGACAGATATGGTCACCGGGAGGACCCGTCGCCCGAGGCGACTGAAGCTCCTGCCCTACGGGCCTACAGGCGTCGCCCCCGGCTTCAGTCCCGAAACACCAACACCAAGCCGAACGGCGAGATTGCCACGGTTGTTGGAGTAACTGGCGTCACTCCAACAACCTCGCAATGACAGATAGGTCTCTATTCCGCGATCAGTTTCGCCAGCAATTCCCCCACTTGCTCGCGCGCGGTGAGGAGTTCGAGGTCGTCGCGGGTGTGCTGCAGCGGGGTGGCGGCGAGGTCGGTCTTGACGCGGTGGAGGAGCTTCTTCGCGGCCGACATGGCGCGCGCGTCGGGAGCCCGCTGAGGGGCTCCCCTACGAACCGACTTCGCGCGGGCGTCGCCGCCGCGGCCGCTGACGGCCTGGTCGAGCATGTAGAGGTACTCGAAGTCCTCGAATCCCTTGCGCACGACTTCCCAGCGGATGCTGGAGCAGATCGAGTGCTTGCCGGGGTAGACGATGTGGGGGTCGCCGGCGGGGAGGGGGTTGCGGTCGGCGCAGTAGATGCTGCCGGCGCTGGCATCCTGCCAGGGCGAGATGGGGATGTCGGCGGGGACGCCCTGCCAGGCGCGCCACGAGTTGTAGCCCCAGTGCAGGAAGCCCTTGAGGTCATAGGTATAGGAGAGCCAGAAGAGGATGCGGTTGCGGATGGAGGGGTAGTCGAGGAATCGGTTTGGGTAATGGCCCTGCGGCACGAGGCAGGTGTAGGACCAGAGGTCCTCTTTCGCGTGGCGCTTGCGATTGGGGGTGATCTCCTGGATCTGCGGGACGCGCCAGTCGACGTACCCCTCAAGCGAATCGGTCTCCACCGCGTCGATGGTCTTCACGCCGGGAAGCCATTGGCGGACCTTCGCAGCGAGCTTCGTCCAGCTTGTCTCATTCGCCGGTATGGGTTCGTCGGCGACGTGCTGCACGAACGTGTCAGCCCACCCCATCTTCTTGATGTGGGCGTGGATGGCCTTGAGAAAGCTCTCGAGATAGGGCTCGAACTCCGCTTCGGACATCTTGTCGCGGGCGGTGTCGATCGGCTTGCCCGCGCCGTCCACAATGCTGAAGCGCCGCCAGACGAAGTCGCTCTCCCACCCGCCGCCGCGGCCAGCGACGTGCGCGCCCTCTATCCAGTCAACCCCATGCTTCCTGAACAACTTCACCCACCGGTCGAAGCGCGTGAAGTCGTACTTGAACCCCGACGCAGTTTTGGTGCGGCCGACGAGGTCGACGAACGGGGTGAGGATGATGTCGTTGTGATGGCGGGCAAGGTCAATGGCGGCCTTTTCGATCCAGGACCAGTGGGCCTCGGACCAGGGCTGGAGGTGGTAGTAGGTGGCGAGCGCGCTGGGCCAGAACCACTCGGTGTGATGGAGGTGGAGCTTGTCAGGGAGGGTGAAGGGCCAGACCGCGATGGTGATGGGCACATCGACGTGATGCTTCTCTCTGCGCTTATCGACGAGGTCGATGCCGAGCGTGCCCGCATACTCGCCGGGGGCCGTGCCCTTGGGAACCGTGACCGAGACCCAGAGCGACTGAGTCCACCCGTCGCGCAGGAAGACCTTCTTCTCTTCCAGGAAAGCGTCGGGGAAGAAGGCGGGGGCCTTGCGGAGGTAGCTGGCGGGATCGCGATTCGCGGGCGGGTTGTTGAGGACGTAGACGTACCAGACCCAGGAGGCGGAGAGATCGGCGCGGGCGATCTTGCCCGTGGCGCCGACGAGATCGGGGAGGGTGAAGCTGGCTTCAGGGATCTCCATGCCAGTGGGGATCTGAAGCGCGACCTGCGCGTCCTCGGTCTCGTTGCGGGCGGCCTTGAGGGCGATGCGCTGGGGCGCGCCGGCGGGCTTGACGCTCTCGGGGAAGAGCTTGTCGAGGGAGTGAGTGACCCACATTTCGATCGGCATTGATGCCTCCGGGGTGAAGGGTTGGGAGGGGATTCAGCGGAGGGGCGGAGGATTCCTTGGGGGCCGAAGAGGCGAGGAGGCGACGAGTCGAGGAGTCGGACGGAACGGCGAGATTCCCACACCAGAGGCTGCGTTGCTTCGCAGCCGCAGCTGATGTCGTCGAGTCCGCGTGTGCGGACTCTCTCTCCCTCGGAATGACAGATAGGGGCGTCGGCACTCCGGCCGGCGTCGCCGCTGAAGCACCGACGCGGGGGCTATACCTCCAGCTCTTCTTCTTCGCCGATGAAGTCGTGGGGGTTTTCGTCGAACTCTTCTTTGCAGCCCGGGGCGCAGAAGTAGTAGGTCGTCCCTTCGTAGGTTGACTTTGCCGGGGCGGTCGTCTCATCCACTTCCATGCCGCAGACCGGGTCGATTGCCATCTCGTCTCCTCCTCAGATCAAGATCATGTCAGAGATACCCCAAGGTGGGGGCGCGAGGGAAGCAGAACGAGAAACAGATTTGTGCTGTGGCGGAGCGTTTGTCGGGAGTTGTGGCCACGGGGCGGGGAGTCGGAGGAAGCGGCAACAGCAGAACGCAGATGACGCAGATTGAGACGCAGATGTCGCAGATAAAATCCTTCGCCCGCCTGCGGCGGGAGGAACGGCAGCGACGGCTGACAATGGAGAGGCACGGGTCCCAAGGCGAATCACGGAGGCACAGAGACAGAGAGCGATGATGGTGACGAGGGCGCAGTTGGCTGATGAGTTGAGGCGATTGGGGCTGGGGGCGGGGAATGTGGTGATGGTGCACAGCTCGCTGTCCAGCATCGGCCGGGTGGAGGGGGGCGCGGATGCGGTGATCGAGGCGCTGCTGGAGGTGGTGGGGCCGACCGGGACGGTGATGATGCCCAGCTTCCATTGGGTGCAGCCCTATGACCCCGACCTGCCGTCGAGAATGGGCGCGATCAGCGAGCGATTCCGGAACTGGCCGGGAGTCGCGCGCGGATTTCATCCCACCCATCCGGTGAACGCGATCGGGCCGAAGGCGGAGGCGCTGCTGAAGGACCACATCAAGAGCCCGACGGCGTGCGGGCGGGAGACGCCGTTCGGCCGGCTGATGGCGATGGGCGGGAAAATCCTCATGCTGGGCGTGGACAATGACCGCAACACGACCATGCACACGCTGGAGCAGTACGTGGAGGCGCCGTATCTCACCGATCGCGATGCGACCTACTACGACGACGCGGGTCGGGTGCAGACGGCGCATCTGGAACTCAACCCCGGGCCGCATCGCAACTTCATCGGGCTGGACCCGATGCTGCGGGACGCCGGGGCGGAGGTGATGGGCACGGTCGGGAACGCAGTGGCGCGGCTGATCGACGCGAAGCAAATGCACGACGTGATGCTGGCGGTGTTCAAGCACGATCCGGCGCTGGTGCTGTGCGACAACCCGAGTTGCGATGACTGCGCAATGCAGCGGCGCAAGATCCGGGAGGCGCGGCTGAGGCGAGAGAGGTTTACGCTGAGCGCGCTGGCGTCCGTGATCTCGCCATACCCGGATGAGATCGCGCACGAGATGAACCGGGCGGGGGTGTACGATCTGGTGCTCGACCGGCTGTATGGAGAGCCGGTGTGGGAGGTATCGCGGTCGCGGCTGCGGCGCGCGGCGGAGACGTTCGAGGCGGAGGGAGTCGCCATCGGCGCGGTGTACTGCTCGAGCGATTCGGCACGGGTGGAGGGGGCCTTCGCACTGGCGGAAAGCGTGGGGACGAAGGCGGTGGTGGCGCCGTTTCCGCCCGATCCCGCCGCGTTTCTGAAGGCGGGGAAGGCGGCCGGGGTGGATGTGTACTTCGAGAACGCGGGGTTCAGCTCATCGGTGTGCATGCGCCTGCTGGAGGCGGCGGGCGCCGGACCGGCGGCGGCATTCAACCCGGCGGCGTTCGCGATCGGGGGCGAGAAGCCGTTCCTGGGGGTGGTGAACCACACCGCGTTCCGGAGATACATAGGGATGCTCTATCTGGCGGATGCGACGTTCGCGGGGAAGTACACGCAGCCGGCGCGGGGCAACGGGGAGGTGAAGGAGCTGCTGTCGGTGATGAGGTGCCGGTCGTTCGCGGGGCGGGTGGTGATCGCGACGGGGCCGGGAGGGCCGGGGTTCAGGGAGTTGGTGGAGGGGTTCTGGGCGATGATGGATGGGATGTGAGGGAACGGCAACGGCAGAACGCAGATGAACGCAGATGTGGCGCAGATTGCGCAGATGGAATCTTGCGCCCGCCTGGCGGCGGGCGGAACGACAGGGGAGGGGCGTCGGCACTCCGGCCGGCGGCGCAGCCGAGGGCGCCGCTGAAGTACCGACGCAACGAAGAGGCGAAGAGTCGAGGAGTCGGAACGACAGCGGTTTCGGGACTGAAGTCCCGAAACACCAAAGAGGCGAAGAGGCGAGGGGGCGGAGGGAAGGACATGAGACTCACGGCGTGTGTGGTGTTGGCGTGTTGCGCGTTGGTGTGCATTGTGAGCATCCGTGGTTGGGCGGGAGGAGCGATGGCGATGACATATCACGTGGCGGTGAATGGGTCGGATAGCAACGACGGGTCGGCGGGGCATCCGTTTGCGACGATTCAGAAGGCGGCGGATGTGGTGAACCCGGGCGACACGGTTATCGTGGGGGACGGCGTCTACACGGCTGCCGGCACTGATGATCGCGTGGTCACGGTGAGGCGAGGAGGAACGGCCGAGAGGCCGATCATCTTCCGCGCCGAGCATACGTGGGGCGCGGTGGTGGACGGCAGGGATAGCGCCACCAAGCTGGGCTGGGATCTCGAACGAGAGGCGCGGTACGTCACGATCGAGGGGTTCGAAATCAGGAAGCTGGCGTCCTGCGGCATCGACAGCAACGCGGGGGCGCAGCACATCACGGTCCGGGGATGCCATATCCATCACATCGGCAATATCGAGACCACGACGCAGTATGGCCTCGACGGGATCTACGACAGTGCGGAGACGAGCTATCACGCGTACGACGGCAATGTGTTCCATGACATCGGGCGGACGGGGCCGCCGAGCGTGCTGTTCAACCTCGACCACGGGATATACACCTGCGGCAAGCACAATGCGATCACGAACAACGTGTTCTATCACATGAACGCGGGATGGGGAGTGCAGGTCGCGGGCTACAAGACGGTGGACGATCTGATCATCAGCAACAATACCTTCGCCTTCGGCAACAAGCGCGGGCAGATCGTGCTCTGGCAGCCCTGCCACAACGTGCTGATCCAGAACAACATTTTCTACAAGCCGGCGGTACCGAACGCGATAGCTTTCTTCGAGGCCGACCTCAAGAACGTCGTCCTGCGAAACAACCTCGTCTTCGGCGGGGGGCTGAAGGACGATGATGATAATGGGGCGTGCAGGGTCAGCGACACTATCGCCGGCAAGGACCCGATGCTGGCGGATCCGGAGCATGGGGATTTCCACGTGAGAGCAGGGTCGCCGGCGATCGGCGCAGGGATCGGGGATCGCGCGCCGGCGCGCGATATGGCTGGGACGCCGCGGCCGCGGGAGGGGTGTGATGTGGGGGCGTATCAGAGGTGAGGAGGCGAGGAGGCGAAACGACGGCGGTTTCGGGGCTGAAGTCCCGAAACACCAAAACACGTGAAGGGCAACGGCGGAACGAGGGGCGAAGAGTCGAAGAGGCGAGGAGTCGGAGGGAACGGCGAGATTGCCACGGTCGTCCGGCGACTAGCGTCGCCTTGACTCCCTCGCAATGACAGATCGGGAACCGGTAGGCCATGCGGATTGTGGACATATCGAAGGCGTTGAGGTGCGGGGAGGAGATCTCGTGCGAGATACCGGCGGAGCTGCCGGTGTATATGGGGCACGAGTGCGAGGAGTATCGGTTCGAGTTGCGGTCGCACGTGGGGTGCTATTTCGAGACGCCGGGGCATTTGTTCCGCGGCGGGGAGATGACGTGCGATGTGC
>JBEKKD010000160.1:0-9960 GCA_050010895.1 Armatimonadota bacterium | reverse complement strand
CCTGGTAGTGGTATAAAATGTGCCTGAGTGGGCCGCCCAACCTCCCACTGCACGTGAGACATCGTCCGAAAGTCATCGGTGGGCGGCGGACGCGGCGGCCTGTCGATTAGACAAGAGAGCACTGTGCTATAGATGGAGGTAACGATGAGACGAGCTGTCGTCGTAGTTGGGCTGTGTGCCTTCTGCCTGTCCGTTGCCGCGGCCGCCCTCGCGGCCTCCACGGAGGCGCCCCCGAAGCCGCCTCCCTACGCCGGACTCAAGAAGCGCCTTGCCGTTCTGCCCATTAGCGCGGGCGGTGGGGCCACCAGCGCGACCCGCGGGAACATGGGTGGCAGCACGGTCGCGGTCACCACGACCTGGAACTCCGACGCGCAGCCGGGGGCGGTGGGCGCCGCGCTCACCGAGCAGCTCACCACCGCCCTCGTCGACAGCGGCCGGTTCGTCGTGCTGGAGCGTGCGGCGCTCGGCGAGGTGCTCGGCGAGCAAGATCTCGCGACCAGCGGACGCGTCAACCCTGAGACGGCTGCCCCAACCGGAAAGGTGACGGGCGCCGAATGGCTGATCAAGGCGGCCATCACCGAGTACACGGACAGGAAGACCAGCGAGGGGGGCGGGTTCAGCCTCCCCGGGCTACACGTGGGCGGGGGAACGCGGGAGGCCTACGTCGCCCTGGACGTTCGGATCATCGATGCCGCCACCGGCCAGGTAGTGGATTCGGTGAAAGCTGACAGCAGGGCGAAGAGCAGCGGGACGCGGGGTGGCGTCACCATCGGCAGCGTCTCCATCGGCGCGCACAAAGAGGACAACACGCCTATCGGCCAGGCCACCCGGGCGGCGCTCGTGCAGGCTGTCGACTTCATCTGCCAGCGCATGGAGAAGGTCCCTTGGGAGAGTCGCGTGGTGGCGGCGGAGGATGGTCGGGTGACCATCACCGGCGGCCTGGACAGGAACATCAAGGTAGGCGACGTGTTCGCGGTGCTTCATCGCGGGAAGGCACTCACCGATCCGGCCACCGGCGAGGTGCTGGAGTTTGAGGACACGCTCCTCGGCACGCTCAAGATCACGGAGGTGAGGGACAAAGTGGCCACTGGACGGATGATCGAGGGCAAGGTCCCGGTGCGGGGAGACGTCGTGCGCGTGGTTGGGCAGCAGTAGCCAGGGGGGGCGGCATTAGTAGTGTACCAAAACTAATCTGAGGTATGCAGGAGGCCACTAGCCTCGGGTCCTGGCACCATCGGGGTTGACTTCTCGCCGACGCCGCGGCATCCTGCGGGCCATGTTCTGGTATGTGATGCTGATGTTGTTCTCTCCCCTCTATCTGGTGTTCGCGCTGCTGTTCCGGGACGATCGCGCCCGCCTGGTGCTGGCGCTGTATGAGCAGGTGCTGATCCTGCAGCGGCAACTGGCAAAACGGCCTTCCCTGGCCAAGGGTGAGCGACTGGCGCTGTCGAGCCCGCTGGTGGCGAAGCAGCGCTTCACCGAGGCGCTGATGATCGTGAAGCCGGAGACGCTGGTGGGCTGGCACCGGGCGATCGTGCGGCGACACTATTGAGTCTCGCATAATACAGTTACAACTCTATTGAGTCTCGCATAATACAGTTACAACTCCGGGTAGAGTCCAGAGTGTTTGAGGAATGCAAGAGCCAGGTCGTCCTTGCGCCGCACCCGCCGGACGCCGCGTCGCACTTGGGCCTCCAGTTCTGCCAGATCGTCGGGGGCGAAGTTGGCCAGGTGAGTCGCGTCGAGATGGCTCCACAGGTACTCCACCGGGTTGAGCTCCGGTGCGTACGGTGGCAGGCATTCGATCTGCAGCCAGTGGCGCTGGGTGGCGATCCAGTCGCGGGTCAATCGGCTCACATGCGCGGGCAACCGATCCCAGACCAGCAGCACCGGAGCATGCACGTGTCGGCGCAAGGAGCGCAGGAAGGCGATCGTGGTGGGCCCGTCCACGCTGCCGGGCTTGAGGGAGAGGAAGGTGCGCACCC
This sequence comes from Armatimonadota bacterium, assembly GCA_050010895.1. Taxonomy (GTDB): domain Bacteria; phylum Armatimonadota; class Hebobacteria; order Hebobacterales; family Hebobacteraceae; genus JBEKKD01. The sequence goes on along the minus strand of JBEKKD010000160.1, from coordinate 7,975 downwards.
GGCTCAGGTCGGGGGCTACGGCCAGCGCGCCGGTCACCGAGAGCCGCTCCCAGTTGAAGTGCATTCGCACAATCGGAGTCTGCCCTCGGGGAGCCCAGGTGCGCACTATGGAAGGGCGCTGCGAGAAGCCGCTCTCGTCGAGGTGGACGAACCAGGCGCCTCGACGCTGCGCCCCCCTTTTCGCTGCGGCCAGCGCCGCTTCTGCCAACGCGTGATCGCTTCGTCATCTCGTTCCTTCGCCCGATGTTCGGGCCGCTGGAGGCTCCAGTCCATCGCTCGCAGGATCCGCCAGACATGACCGGGATGGTACTTCACGCCGGTCAGCGTGGCGATCAGGCGAGCGACGCGAGGCAGGGTCCACAGGATGGTGGCGTACCCGTGGGCAAGAGGACCGCGCAGCAGTTCCTGCTTCACCTGGCCGATCTGGGTGGCGGTGAGTTTGGGCTTGCGCCCGGCCCGCCCGGCGGCTTCCAGTCCCGCCTCGCCCTCCCGCTGCCAGGCCCGGTGCCAACGGCTGACGGACTGGCGACTCACCCCCAGTGTGCGCACCACTTCTGCTTGGGACTTGCCTTTCCCAAACAACCGCGCTGCTTTCAGTCGGCGCTTCTCCAAAGCCTCGAAATCTCGCTTGCGTCTGGACCGTGTTGCCATGCTCAAGGAATACCATGATTCGTCTTAACTTTGTCACTCTATTACACGAGACTCAATAAGGCCGTTTCGCAACTGCTGAGAGGTGCTGTCAGTGGCGTCCAGCCCAGCGGGAATGCTATCCGGATGCTGGCGCAACCATTCCTTCATGGGGTAGATCTCTACTCCCCCGTCACCTTTTGCGATTACAACATTGTAACGCATCACGGCCTTCTCTCGGCGCAGACTGATACCAGCGGCGACTTGCCTTTCTCCCCTACGCCACGTTCTCGCCCTTGCGCGGCTTCAGGGGCTTCGCCGGAACGCTGGGGGAAGAGGCCCGCGTGAGCTCGATCCGGCATCCATTACTCTGAGGTGTGATCGCTACCTTCCGCACCTCGCCTGTGGACCCCACCGCCAGCACGTACCGTTTCCCCTCTCTGTCGTTGAGTAGTTCAGCCTTGGGCTTGCCGGGGAGCTTGCTGGAATAATCCTGGCTCACGGTTTCGGCCGGGTCAGGGCTGACCAGCGCCGCCGAGGCATAGTAGGTGACCGGCTTCCCATCTGTGGTGGTGATGCGATAGGAGAAGCTGTTCTCGACCCGCGCTCCTTTATAGAACGGCAGCCCGAGATCGTTCGACTCCGCCGCGGGCTTGTAGTCGACGATCACAGGCTGATCGTTGAGCGTCATCCGCTCGTGCACGGGCTTTCGCTGCGGTGCCGCGACGATCAGACAGACCGCGCCCGCGAGTACGGCCAGAGTGGCCAGAAGAACGGTGCGCTTCCGTGGGTGAATCCCTCGCATCCCAACCTCCGGGTGAGTCAACTGCGACGGCCGAGAAGCCCAGCCGTGGTCAGTCGAGGTAGTCCCGCAGCTTGCGGCTTCTGCTCGGGTGCTTGAGCTTCTTCAGCGCCTTCGCCTCGATCTGCCGGATGCGCTCTCGGGTAACCTTGAAGATGTGACCGACCTCCTCGAGCGTCCGCTGATACCCGTCGTCGAGGCCGAAGCGAAGCTTCAACACATCGCGCTCGCGCTCGGTGAGCGTATCGAGCACGGCTTCAAGCTGCTCGCGCAACACCAGCGTGGAGGCCGCGTCCGCCGGTGATACCGCGTCCTGATCTTCGATGAAATCACCGAGATGCGAGTTCTCTTCCTCGCCGATCGGGGTCTCGAGCGACAGCGGTTCGGGCGCAATCCGGAAGACTTCCGTCACTCGCTGCACGGCCTTCTGCCGGTCCTCCGGTGTCTCGAAGGGCCCTTCCATCTCCTCGGCGATTTCCTCCCACGTCGGCTCGCGGCCCAGCTCCTGGTGCAGTTGGCGGGAGATCTTGATGAGCTTGTTGATCGTCTCGACCATATGCACCGGAATCCGGATCGTGCGGCCCTGGTCGGCGATGGCGCGCGTGATCGCCTGCCTGATCCACCACGTCGCGTACGTGGAGAACTTGAACCGCTTACGATAATCGAACTTCTCCACCGCGCGGATCAGCCCGATATTCCCTTCCTGGATCAGGTCGAGGAACGACATGCCGCGGCCGCTATACTTCTTTGCAATGCTCACCACCAGCCGCAGGTTGGCCTCGGTGAGCTGGTGTTTCGCGGCTCGACCCTCGGAGAGGATCTTGTGCGCCCAGTCGAGGACCTCTTTGACCCTATCCAGCGGCGTATCTGTCGTCCTGGAGATCTCGTGCAGCGTCGGCTCGTGAGAAGGTGTGCCGACGCGCTTGTTCGCGACGGTCAACACCTTCAGGTTGCGCCGAAGCTGGGTCGCCTGCATGCCCAAGATGGCGGGGGCGTCATAGCGGCCGATCGCCTCTTCCTCTTCCGGCGGCGGGGTCTCTTCCTCACCCCGCGCTTCGGCCCTGAACTGCTCCCAGACATTGCGAACGAACAGGTCGGCGCGCAGCTTCCGCAACTGCATCCTGCGCCGCAGCCGCCGATAGAAGTCGGCGCGCTGGCGGGACTCCGCCAGCGCGCGCTGCAGCTCGATCTTGCCAATCCTGCTGCCCTCTTCCTCCGGCGCCGCATAATCCCGCAAGAGCAGCAGTCGCTTGGTCCTCAGCTCGTCGAGACGGTTCTGAAGAAACGTCTGAACTTCCTCGTGAATGCGCTGCGGCGTCAGCCCGTCCACCATTCCCCCGCGCGCGAGCAACCGCTTCATCACCAGGTCGATGATCTCGATCTCAGCGCGCAGATCGGCGTCTGAAACGTTCTCGATCGCCTCCGCCACGTCAGACAGACGCGGCTCGCGGCCGAGCAGGCTAACGCTGTAATCCCAGATCGCCTGCAGCTTCGAGAGAATGGTCGAGCGCTCGAGACGCTTCGCAAGCTCGACCTCTTCCTCGGGCGTCAGGAGTTGGACTCGGCCGATCTCGCGCAGGTACATGCGAACCGAGTCATCCGGCGGGATGCCTTCGACCGAGGGGATCTCCTCTTCAGGCGCGACCACGGCCGTGCGCGACCGCGATCCGGAGGGGCGAGTTTCGGCCTCGCGCTCGTGCTCCTCCGATTTATCGACGACCCGGATCCCCTCGTCGCCCACCATCTGCAGAATATCGTCGAGCTGGTCAGGGTCCACTTGGTCATCACCAAGCGTGTCGTTGATCTCCGCGTACGTCAACACACCGCCCTGCTTGCGCCCCTGCTCGAGCAGCTTCTGCACTTCTTCAGATTCGCGCAAATCACGACGTCGAGACATTATGGCCCATCCAGTCCGTTATCGTCTTCGCCACACCCCTGCCCCATGCCTGCCATTCTTCCTCTTTGCAGCCCCTCGTGTAGCCCCACGGCACAACCCGCGTGCTACTGGCCGACAGTTCGGAGTTCCACCAGTTTCGACCGCTGACTGGCGACCTGGGTGAGCTCCCGGCCGATCCGTTCCCGCTCCTGCGCCGATCCCGCCTCACCCAGTTTCCGGCTCAGTTCCGCCATCTTCCTGGTCAGTCGGGTTTCGACGATCCGCGTGACCGCGCTCCTGATCGACTCTTCAACCCGCTCGTCCGGCGCCTCGGTCAGCAGGAGCTCTGCCAGCATCGGCCGCACGTCCGGCGCCAGCGCCGATATCATGCTCTCTGCCGAGACTCTCTCTCCCCGTTCTATGAAACCGCGAACAGCCTCGAAGATGTCTTTGAGGCCGGCGGGGAAATCATCGGGGTTCAACTCCGCGACGTAGGGCCTTCCAATCTCGCTATGCCTGATCAGCCCGGACAGAACAGCGCCGTACATCCCCGTCAAGAGCTTCCGATCAGGCCCTTGCTTGTTGACACTCCCTTCGGGGGAAGTGACCTGCTGAGTTCTGCGTGCTCTCCCGCCTTTCCTTTCGTCCAACCGGCTCAGTTCGGCATCTATGAGGCCCTGTAGCCTGGCCCTGGTCGGTACATCAGCATTGGAGGTCAAGTTGGCAACCAGCCATCCCACATAATGCGTCCTTTCCATGACCTCTGGCAGGTTCGCCAGTATGCTCACAGCCTCCCGTATAGTATATTCCCACCCAAGGCCATCTGAAGCGGCACCCCGGTCCACGATCCGTCTGAGTTCCCATTCGATGATCGGAACGACGGCAGATACGAGGTCCTGAAATGCCTCTCGTCCCCGCTGTCGGATCACCTGGTCGGGGTCGAGTCCGTCGGGCAAGGAGAGAGCGCTCACCACCAGGCCAACCTGGTTAGGAGAGACATCCCGTTCGCGCAGCGTCGGCAAGTGTGCCTGCTGGAACAGCTCCGGACTTCGCAAGGCCGCTTTCATCCCTGCCGAGTCGGGGTCGAACGCCAGCACCAGCCGCGGCACCCGGCGGCGGAGCAGTTCGACGTGATCGGGCGTCAGCGCGGTCCCCATCGTCGCCACTGTCTCGGTGAAGCCGGCGTCGTGACAGGCGATCACATCAAGGTATCCTTCCACAATGATCGCCCGACCCACATCGCCCATAGTGCGCCGAGCCCGATCGAATGCGTACAGCACGTGCCCCTTCTGGAAGAGCGGGCCATCTGGGGAGTTCAAGTATTTCGGCTGCTGATCGTCACTCAGCGACCGGCCGCCGAAGGCGATCACGCGGCCGCTGCTGTCGCTGATAGGGAAGATGATGCGGTCGCGGAACCGATCGTAGAACCCGCCGCCTTCCTTCGCGACCACCAGCCCGGCTCGCGCCAATTCCTGCCCCGAGAAGCCGCTCTTTCCCATCGAGATCAGCAGCGCGTCCCAGCCGTCAGGCGCATACCCGATGGCGAAACCCTCGATCGTGGGAAGGGCAAGGCCGCGCTTTTTCAGGTACGCGCGCGCCGCCCGCGCTGCCTCCGTCCTGAGCTGCGCCTGGAAAAACTTGCTCGCCGCTTCATGAATGGCGAAGAGCCGCTCTTTCTCCTGCTGTCGGCCGGCCTGCTGCGGGGTCCGTGGCTGGACCCCCAGACGCCGCGCAAGCATCTCCACGGCTTCGTTGAAATCCACCTTCTCGATCATCTCCACGAAGCGGAACAGATCGCCGCCTGCTTTGCAGCCGAAGCAGTGCCAGAGCCCGGACTCCGGGTCTACCCCGAACGATGGCGTCCGCTCCTGGTGGAATGGGCACAGGCCAACGAGACGCCGCCCGGCTTTGCGCAGGGCGACGTGGGGGGAGATGATCTCTGTGATATCAGCCCGCCGGCGGATTTCGTCGAGGTCGTAGCCGCCACCGGCCATAGCCATTACCTCTTCCCTCTAGTTCTCCCTCCTCACATCTTTCACCTGCGAGCGGCGCACGCTGGCTGATGTCATCCTGAGCGCAGCGAAGGATCTTGCCGCCATGCCACGTTGGCTGCTCTGGCGCTTGAGTGCCGAATCCGCGGCTTCGCCCTGTTCCCGGTCATCAACTCCCTCGCGTGTGCGATGTTCCTGGCATCGTCGCTCGGGTGAGCGATAGGGGTTTCGAGGATCGCGCATCTGCCTCGGAGCCATCGCCGGCGAAGGAATGCACGGAACCCCGCGTCGCCGATGGTCCCTGCGCCGATGGGCGCGTGCCGGTCCCAGGATCCTCCGGCTTCCCCGCGCGAATCGTTCAGATGGATGAGCCGGAGTCGTGCCAGTCCCAGTACGGCGTCGAACTCGCCGAGGGTGCGCGCCACCCAACGCGCCCCGTCCAGCCGGTACCCCGCCGCGTGCGCGTGGCAGGTATCAAAGCAGAACCCCAGCCGCGGCTCGCCGTCGAGTTCGTTCAAGAGCTGCGCGAAGTGCTCCCAGTCGCCGCCCAGTTGCGTCCGCCGCGCTGAGTTCTCGAGCAGCAACTCCATGCCGGGAGGCGCCTCGGTAGCAAGCAGTCGGACGCTCTCCGCCAGGATTCGGATTCCGGCCGCCGTGCCCGCTCCCATGTCATGACCGGTGTGCGCGGTCACCGTCGCGCTCCCGAGCATCGCCGCACGCCGCATATCGTCGGCTACCGCCGCGCGTGACTTCGCCAGAAGTGCTGCGTTCGATGACGCGAGGTTGACGAGGTAACAGGAGTGCACGATCAACGGCGCGATGCGGTTCTCGGTGAGCAATGTGCGGAAGGTCTCGATCTCTCTTTGAGAGTAGGCGCGCCCTCGCCATCCGCGCGCGTTGCGGACGAAGATCTGCACGCACTCACACCCGATCTCCCGCGCATGCCGAGCAGCCCAGAGAAAACCCCTGCCGACCGGAACGTGGAAACCAAGTCGCACTGCGCCGTGCCCCTATCTGCGATCGATCAGCGCGAATCGATATGGTCGTGGATGATGGAACCTGCGTCGGCTTACGTTTCCCGCCGCCCGACACCCGGCCAGTTCTGCTCAACCCACTCCACGATCTCATCCGGCTGCGGGCTGTGAACCCCCACGAATCGCGAGACGACCCCCCCGGCCGCGTTCGCCATGATGGCTGCCAGCCAGAGGTCCGCCCCTGAGGCGAGCGAGAGAGCTGATGCGGCGATCGCCGCATCTCCACACCCCGTGCCGTCTCCCACGCCACCTTCGACCGAAGCAGTTGGGATCTCGTGCACGCCATCGCGATCGAACACCGCGATGCCCTGATCGCCTCTCGTAACGAAGACCATATCTGCCTTGAGCTTCTTCTGCAGCGCGATGCCCGCCAGCAGGACCTTCCTGGGCATATCGAGGTCGCCCTCCTCAAACCACACCTTTTCCGCCAGGCGGTCGGTATTGCCGGCCGCCGCGAGCGCCTCGGCCTCGTTCGGGCTGACCATGTACGCGCCGCGGAACAGGCCGATATTCGCGGGCTTGGGATCGACGCAAAGAGGGATGCGGGCAGCCCGCGCTTCCGCGATCACGTCGCCGGGAAATGATCCCTCCGTCAACAGGCCCTTTGCGTAATCCGCCACCAGCACCACATCCGCCTCCGCCATCCCGCTTCGGATCTGGTCGCGAATCTGTCCCGCCAGCTCGGGCGCGATCGGGTCGGTCGCTTCGGTGTCGATTCGGAGGAGTTGCTGCCGGCCGGCGATGATCCGCAGCTTGTGAGTCGTGGGGCGACTCGTATCCGTGAGCACACCCGAGACGTCGGCGCCGCTGCCCTCCAGGATCGTGCGCAACCTCCGGCCGTTCTCATCGTCGCCGACCGTCCCGACGACCTTCACCGCGGCGCCCAACCCGAGCAGGATCGCGGCGACATTCCCCGCTCCCCCCGGCTTTCCGGTTCGGGCCTGTGGCGTCAACGGCATCCTCACCACGGGAATCGGCGCCTCGGGCGAAATCCTCGCCACGGTCCCAAAGGTCCATTCGTCCATCATCAGGTCGCCCACGAGTAGCACTCGCCGGCCTACGAACGAGTCGAGCAGTTCCCTCGCACGGTCCGACATCATCGCCGCCCCCTCTCCTGGGACGCGCCGGTCACGCCGACTTGAGGGCACAGGTCCATCAGCGCGCACGCCGGGCACTTCGGTCGCCGCGCGATGCAGACCGTACGACCGTGCCGAATCAGCCCAAGATGAAGGTCCGACATCACCTCCGCGTCCACTATATCCTCGAACAGATCGTGTGCCTTGTCCATCGTCGTTCCCGGGGGGATCAGGCCGAGACGCTTCGACACCCGAAGCACATGTGTGTCGACCGGGAATGCCGGCATTCCGAGCGAGAACAACATGACTACCGCCGCGGTCTTGCGTCCAACGCCGGGCAGATCGAGCAGATAGTCGCGCGCCTCGCCGATGGGCATTCGCTTCAGGAAGCTGAGATCGAGTCGCCCGCGGTCTTCCTCGATGCGCGCCAGAATCTGCTTCAGCCGGCCCGACTTGATTTCCGCCAATCCCCCCGAGCGGATGGTGTCAGCGACGTCGCGGGCCGGTGCTGCCAATACGGCCTCCCACGTCGGAAAGCGCGCCGTCAACTGCTCGAAGGCGCGCCCGGA
>JBEKKD010000159.1:0-8388 GCA_050010895.1 Armatimonadota bacterium | reverse complement strand
CACCATGGAGAATCACGCCTCCCGGCCGGAGGTTCGGGATGCCCTGACGAGGGGGCGAGGCAGCAGTATCCGGCACAGCGCCACCCTCGGTCTCGACATGCTGTACGTCGCGGTGACGGATAGGAGAGCAGGCGTGACAGCGGGCGTGGTGCGAGTTGCGCTGCCCCTGCGCGCGGTCGCGGCAGCGGAGGCACGCATTCGCATAAGGCTGTTGATCGCCGGTGTTGCCGCGGCGATTCTTTCCCTTCTGATCAGCTTGGCGTTCTCGAAGCGATCGCTGGCAGCCATCAGGCGACTCAGCCGGGCGGCGTCGAAACTGGCTGCGGGCGACCTCGACGCTCGCGTATCGTCCCGTGGCACCGACGAGATCGCCTCCCTCGCCGTCGCCTTCAACGACATGGCCAACCAGATCCGCCTGATGGTGCGAGAGCTCAGGGAGGAGAAGCACAAGGTTGAGACCATCTTCGCCAGGATGGGTGAAGCCATCATTGTCACTGACCCGAGTGGGCGTATCACCCTCTGCAACCCGGCATTCGAGCGCGTGTTTGGGGTGCCATGGGAGCAGGCCCGCGGGCTGACGGTGGCCGATGCCACAAAGAGCAGTCCCCTCGACCAGGCATTCCGAGCCGCCCTGGAGGGTGCGCAACAGACGGCCGAGGTACGGGTGCTCTTCCCGGCACAGCGGGTCCTGGAAGCGACGGTAACAGGGATCACCGACGGGCAGACGCTCGGCGCGGTGGGAATCCTGCACGATGTCACCCAGCTCCGCCGGCTTGAGGCTGTAAGGCGGGAATTCGTCGCCAATGCCTCCCATGAATTGCAGACACCGATCACCGCCATTCGGGCAATGACCGAGACACTGCTGGCCGGCGGCCGGGATGACCCCGCTTTGGCGGAACGCTTCCTGCAAGACCTGGAGAGACAGGCCAGCCGCCTGGGGGCGCTCGTTCGCGACCTGCTCGACCTGGCATCGGTCGAGGCGGGAGTCCACTCCCACGGCTTAGGGATGGTCGCCGTCTCCGAGGTCGCGTCCAGTGTGGCGGAGCAGTTGCGGTCACTAGCCGAGCAGAGACAAGTGGCGGTGGAGTTGGACGTCGCGGCGGACGTGACTGTGGGCTGTGACTGGGCATCCCTGAGTCGCATCCTGTCGAACCTGCTCGATAACGCGGTCAAGTACACGGAGGCGAGTGGCCGAGCCGGGGTGACGGCATCCCGCGCGGACGAGGTCGTCTCTGTCACCGTCTGGGACACCGGCATTGGCATCCCCTCCGCAGACCTGGAGCGCGTCTTCGAGCGCTTCTACCGCGTTGACAAGGGACGCTCCCGCGAGCTCGGTGGAACCGGTCTGGGCCTGTCCATCGTAAAGCATCTCGCTGAGGCCTGCGGCGGCAGTGTCTCCGTTGAGAGCCAGCTTGGCAAGGGCAGCCGATTCACCGTGATGCTCCCCGCTCCTGAAGCACGCGGCCAGGCCGGCCCGGCGCAAGCGTAACGTGCCGCCCCATTCCTCCTGCCGGGCCCGTCCCCTAACCAGATCTTAATCCAGGCTTCGTCTCCGCTTAACCTCGCTTCACGTCCCCCTAACAGCCTCCCGGTACCATAGGGTCAACACCCGAAGAGAAAGGAGAGTGCATGAAGCGACTCATGGTGGTTGCCGTCCTGTTCTGTGCGATGCTCTTTGTGAGTACAGCATGGGCGCAGGACCAGGCGACGGGCGAAGAGGGGGCGGCACAGGCGGCCCGGGCCGCGGCTGAACAGCCAAGTCTGCAGCAACAGATAGATGATCTGAAGCAGCGTCTGGCTGATTACGATCAACTCAAGAAGCGCCTCGATGAGTTGGAGAAGAAGGCGCAGGCCTCCCAGAAGAACCCGCAGCAGGTAGTCGAAGCCGCGAACAAGGACACCAAGATCAAGATCGACGGGCGAATGTTCGTGGGCGTGTTCAAGACCGGCGAGCAGGGCAGCTTCCCAAACAGCAGCCTGGACATCCCGGATGAGAAGATCCGGCTCACCTTCACCCCCTCGAAAGACGTCACCATCGTGAACCGGTTCAGCAACAACCGGGCGGGATCGAACGGGTTCGATTACTTCTATCTCGATCTCAACAACTGGGGAGGCGCTGTTCCCGGGCACGTGCTGCGGGTCGGCAAGTTCAAGATAGATGTCGGGCAGGAGACGTGGACCGATAACCCGGTCGAAAGCATTCTCATCACGAACTCGGTGTCCCACATCTCAGGCTACGACGAAGGCATCAACTTCCGCGGCCCGGTTGGCACCGGAGCAGTTCCGGTGACCTACTCCGTCGCGCTCATGAACGGGAACAAGGGCGTCAGCCCGTCGGACAGCGGGCTGGCCTGGTCCGGCAAGCTTGGAGCGCTCGTGACAAAGCAGCTCTACCTGTCGGCGAGCTACCTGCGCACCGGCGACCTCGTGAAGCAAGATGGAACGCTGGATCAGCCTGATTTCGATATTGCAGAAGTGTTCAACGCCCCGACAGGAGCCACGACCTGGAACCGCAGCCTCTGGGAGGCGGATGCACGGTATGGCTATGGCAAGGAGGGCATCAGCTCGGTAGTGGGTGCACCGGCAACCGTGCCCTGGCAGGCCGGCGCAGCGTACGGGCAGTTCACAGACAGCGCCACCGGCGCGCCGGACCGGACGGGACAGTACTGGTTCGTGGAGGGCCTGTACAACCTGAGCCCGAGGATCTACCTTGCCTCCCGCTACAGCGACATTTCGTTGGATGGCGGCGCCCTGGCGATGCTCGCCAGCAGTCCAGTTGCAGTCAATGATTACAACCGGCTGTCAATCGGCGGCGGCTACCGGATCACCCCGATGACCCACCTCAAGGTGGAGTACACCCGCAACACGACCAGCGGCGGCAAGACGCAGCCGAATCTGGACCAGATTGCGGTGGGCGTAGCGACGAAGTTCTGATGACGACAGAGACTGAGTGGGCGAGAGAGGAAACGGAGAGGTCGATGGAGTCGGTTCAGGAACTGCACAAGGATGTTGTCCACATGGGCGAACTGGTGCGGCAGGCGGTCACGAGATCGAATCAGGCCCTCGTGCAAGGCGACCAGTCCGCGGGGGATGAAGTGCTCGCGGGGGATGATCTCGTGGATGCGATGGAACTGGCAATAGCCAGACGATCCACCGATCTGATCATCTCCGGCCGTTACCTGAGCGACGAGGAGCATCGCGGACTGGTGGCGGCGCTGAGAGTGATTGCCGACCTCGAGCGAATCGCCGACCTGGCTGAAGAGAACGCGCTGATCTCCCACGAGGCGTCTCCTCCCCACGCCGCCGGGATCACACGTCGTCTCGGGAAGCTCACTGATCTGGCCCTCGGCATGGTTCAGATCGGTCTGCACGCATTCGCTCACCGGCATCTGCGCGACCTCCAGCAACTGCGAGAGCAGGAGGATGTTGCAGAGGTGGCCCAGCGGTTGCTGCATGCAGCGATCCTGTGCCACCTCAAATCGACACCCGGCGATCTCAAGGCAGGGGTGAGTCTGCTGTTCGCCTCTCACAACCTGGGGCGAATAGCCTGCCACGCGGCCAACATCGGCGAATGGGCGATCTACTCGGCCACCGGGAATCTCGGCCGGCTCAAGAGCTACCACCCAAGTGGCTTTCCGGCCTCTCTTCTCCCGCTGGTTTGAGCGTGGCTGGAATGCAGGGCAGCAGCGATGTTAGGCACCAGATTAGAACGAAGGAGACATGTTAGAATGTTGAACAGACACCTGAAGTGGGTCGGCATCCTGGGCGCTGTGCTGGTCGGAGCCGTTCTTCTCACCACGGTTTCCATCTCGTGGGGAGCTGGGAACCTTACCGGGGCGGGCGCGACCTTCCCGTATCCGCTCTACTCGAAGTGGTTTGACGTCTACCAGAGAGAGCACAAGGTCGCCATCAGCTACCAGTCGATCGGTAGTGGCGGGGGGATTCAGCAGCTTAAGGCGGGCACGGTGGACTTCGGGGCCAGCGACGCACCCTTGAGCGATCAGGAGATGAGGGAAATGCCGGCCCCGGTGGTGCACGTGCCCATGATCGCGGGCGCGGTGGTGATCGCCTACAACCTACCGGGTGTGCAGAAGGGGCTGAGACTGAGCGGCGACGTGGTCGCCGATATCTTCCTGGGCAACATCAAGCGCTGGAACGACACACGCATCGCATCGCTGAACCCGGGAGCGAAGCTGCCCAACCTCGCGGTTGCGGTCGCGCACCGCTCCGATGGCAGTGGCACCAGTTACATCTTCACCAGCTATCTCTCTGCCGTCAGTCCGACATGGAAGACGCGAGTCGGTATCGGCAAGTCCGTGAACTGGCCTGCGGGCATCGGCGGGAAAGGTAACGACGGCGTCGCGGGCGTGGTGAAGCAGACCCCTGGCGCGGTCGGCTATGTCGAGCTGGCGTACGCCACCCAGAACAAGCTCGCCTATGCGCACCTGCGCAACCGCGCGGGCCGGTTCGTAGAGCCCAGTATAGCCAGCACCACCGCTGCCGCGGCCGGCTCGATGAAGGCGATGCAGAAGGATGTCCGCGTCTCCATCGTGGACGCGCCGGGCAAGGATTCCTATCCGATCGCGGGATTCACCTACATCCTGGTCTATCAGCGGCAGCAGAAAGCAGACAAGGGCCGTGCCGTGACCGAGTTTCTCCGGTGGGCAGTACGCGATGGGCAGAAGTACGCGGCGCCGCTGCTCTACGCTCCTCTGCCTAAGCAAGTAGTGTCCATGGATGAGAGCAAGATCAAGTCGGTAGTCTTCTGATTCGCACGGGTACGCCGGATGCGCAGGGCGGGGGCGAGACTGGTGCGTCCCCGCCCTCAGTTCGTGCAGGGGCCTGGGAGATCCGATTCTTAACCCAGCCTTAACACCACTACGGTCCGCTCTTAACGCGGCGTAGGTACACTGCCTGAGACAGGGGCAACAAAGGGTGTCACTCACACGGCCGGGCTCAGACCGGGCTCACCGAGTGCGCGACATCAGTACCCCTGGCTTCCCTCGGAGCGGTGATTCGTGGAAACGGCAGTTGACCGAACCAGGTCGCTGAAGCGGCGGGGCATCTTCACGGGAAGATTCGGAGACGGCATCTTCAAGTGGACCACGCTGCTGTTCGCCGCCTGCGTGATCGCCGTCATCGCGCTGCTCGCCTACCTGTTGGTGGCCGATTCCCTGCCGGCGATACGGACGTTCTCGTGGCGGTTCCTGTCCGGCCGGACCTGGGACCCGGTGCACGATGTCTTCGGCGGGCTGCCGTTCGTCTACGGGACCGTCGTGTCTTCCGCGCTGGCGCTGCTGCTGGCCGTTCCCATCAGCCTGGGCGCGGCCATCTTCCTGTCCGAGCTCGCCCCGCCTTGGCTTCGGAATCCGCTGTCATTCCTAATCGAGCTGCTCGCGGCAGTGCCGAGCGTAGTGTACGGCATCTGGGGGATCTTCGTGTTGGTGCCGTTCCTGAGGCCGATTGAGGCCTGGTTGGGGATGCGTCTGGGCTTCGTGCCCCTATTCTCCGGCCCGCCCTACGGCATCGGGATGCTGGCCGCCGGGCTGATTCTGGCGATCATGGTGCTCCCCGTCATCATCGCGGTCTCACGCGATGTGCTGCGAGCGGTGCCGGTGTCGCAGCGAGAAGCGGCATACGCTCTTGGGGCGACCCGTTGGGAGGCGATCAGAGGACCCGTCCTCCGCTATGCTCGGGCAGGGATACTCGGAGCCATCATCCTCGGGCTGGGCCGGGCGCTGGGTGAGACCATGGCGGTCACCATGGTGATCGGCAACACGCCAACGATCTCTCCGTGCATTTTCGATCCCGCTTACACCATGCCCAGCGTGCTGGCGAACGAGTTCATGGAAGCGACGGGCAGGCTGCACATCGCCGCCCTGATGGAGATCGCGCTGCTGCTGTTCGTGGTGACCATCGTCATCAATGCCATCGCCCGATTGCTCATCTGGAGTGTGGCGCGGGGCGCGCCGTCGGGGGTCAAGGAATGAGTGGTCTTCATGCCGGAAGATCGAGACTGCGGCACCTCCGGCGCAGGGCCGCGAACAGCGTGATGTGGGTCGTCGCCGTGCTCTGCGTGTTGGCTGCCATCCTGCCACTGGTCCTGGTCCTCTACTACGTCATCGCCCAGGGCGCCTCTGGCATCAACCTGGACTTCTTCACCAAACTACCCAAGCCGGTCGGCGAGCCGGGCGGCGGCATGGCGAACGCCATTGTCGGCAGCCTCATCTTGGTGGGCCTCGCCAGTCTGGTCGGCCTGCCCATAGGCATTCTGGGCGGCGTTTACCTCGCTGAGTTCGGCAATAACCGCTTCGCCTGGACGGTCCGCTTCCTCGCGGATGTCCTCAGCGGCGTGCCCTCGATCGTGGTCGGCATCTTCATCTGGGCGATGGTTGTCGTGCCCACACATCGGCTTTCCGGAATGGCGGGCGGCGCTGCGCTAGGCGTGATGATGATCCCGACGGTGATGCGCACCACAGAAGAGCTGGTACGGCTGGTACCGATGTCGCTGCGCGAGGCCAGCCTGTCCCTGGGCGCAACTCACTGGCGAACAGTTTTCAAGGTGGTTCTGGTCGCGGCCAAGGGTGGAGTAGTCACCGGCATCTTGCTGGCGGTCTCTCGCATCGCCGGCGAGGCCGCGCCGCTGCTGCTGACCGCAGGGAGCAGCCCCTTTTGGTCCACCCGCATCGACCAGCCCATGCCCAGCTTGCCTGTCCAGATCTTCACCTACGCCATCCAGCCCTATGACGACTGGCACCGACAGGCATGGGCAGCGGCTCTGGTACTCGTGAGCCTGGTTTGTGTGCTCAGCGTGGCGGCGCGATACGTGACCCGTGGTCGCTTCCGCATGGTGAGGTAGGCGATGATCAGCACGTCAATAGCAGTTCAGCCAGGGAGTCTGCGCCAGCAGGGCGACCACACAGCGAAGGTCGAGGTCGAGCACCTCAACTTCTACTACGGCCGCTTCCAGGCACTCAAGGATGTCAATCTCACCATCCGCGAGCGGCAGATCACGGCGCTTATCGGGCCCTCTGGATGCGGCAAGTCAACGTTCCTTCGGGCGCTCAACCGCATGAACGAGATTATCGAGGGGGCGCGCACTGAGGGGCAGGTGCGCCTGGACGGCGAGGACATCTACGATCGCGATGTGGATGTGGTGGCTCTCCGGCGGCGCGTCGGGATGGTGTTCCAGCGCCCGAACCCCTTCCCCATGTCGGTCTTCGAGAATGTGGCCTACGCTCCACGCATTCACGGCCTCGCTCGCGGACCCGACCTCGAGGACCTGGTGGAGGAGAGCCTAAAGCGCGCCGCCCTCTGGGATGAGGTGAAGGACAAGCTCAAAGGGTCAGCCTTTGCGCTCTCTGGCGGTCAGCAGCAGCGGCTCTGTATCGGTCGTGTGTTGGCCGTGGACCCGGAGGTGGTGCTGATGGATGAGCCCTGCTCGGCGCTGGACCCACTCTCGACTCTTCGCATCGAGGAGTTGATGCACGAGCTGCAGCAGAAGTATACCATCGTGATCGTGACCCACAACATGCAGCAGGCCGCCCGGGTATCTCAGGAGACGGGGTTCTTCCTGCATGGCGAGCTGGTCGAATTCGGCCCCTCCACCACCATCTTCACCGATCCCACCGATAAGAGAACCGAGGACTACGTAACAGGACGATTTGGGTAGCAAGGAGCCCGAGAGTTGGCCATTCCCATCCGACACAGCTTCGACGAGCAACTTATCACGCTCCAGCAGGACGTGGTGCGTATGGGCAGTATGACGGTGCAGGCGGTAGACATGGCCGTGCGAGCGCTCGCCGAGCGTGACCTGGGGCTGTGCGACCAAGTGATGGACCTCGAGAACCAGATCGACGACATGAATATCGAGATCGAGTCTCGTGCCATCCAACTCCTCGCCCTTCAGCAGCCCATGGCGCGTGACCTTCGCACCATTGCCGGCGTGCTGCGTATCATCGCTGACATCGAGCGCATCGGCGACTACGCGGTGGACGTCAGCCGCCAGGCGAAGACGCTGGCCGACCAGCCTCTGTTCAAACCCCTGGTGGACATCCCGCGCATGGCCACTCTCGTACAGAAGATGCTGCACGACGCGCTGGAGGCACTTGTCCGTCGTGACCTGGACCTGGCGATGGAGGCCGTCCGCCAGGATGACGAGGTCGATCACGCCTACAAGTCCTTGCTCCAGGAGTTGATCGGGTACATCCAGCGCGATCCGCGACTCGCCGTTCAGGCAGTGGCCCTGCTCCTGGTAGGGACGTACCTGGAACGCATGGCTGACCACGTCACCAACATCGGCGAGCGCATCTGGTACATGGAGACGGGACAACTGAAGGAACTGCACGAGTAGCGTTAGCTGCGGTACCTTCCGCCTGTGACGATCGG
>JBEKKD010000158.1:0-8397 GCA_050010895.1 Armatimonadota bacterium | reverse complement strand
TTCCCACTCAGTAGCTCGATCGCGCTCGTCATAGCGCCCCCGCCCATGAAGCACGCGAGCATCGGCTTCCGGTGCCGGGCGGCGGATGCCACCAGTCCCTGCGCCGTCTCCAACGGCTGGGTCGAGGTCTGTGGAGTGAGCACTGCCAGCGCCGAATCGACGTTCCTGTCGGACAGCACGGCATCGGCCGTGAAGTTGTAGCGAGCCGCGTCAGCGTCCCCCAGACAGTCCACGGGATTATGGAAATTCGATGCCGGTGGCAGCGTGGTCCGCAGCCTCTCCACCGTCTCGGGGCTGATCGTGGCCAGCTCAAGGCCGGCCGTTTCGACGGCGTCGGTCGCCATGATGCCGGGGCCGCCCGCATTCGTGAGAATGGCGACCTTGCGGCTCTTGGGCAGGTCCTGATAGGCGAACGCCACCGCGAGGTCGAAGAGCTCCTCAACCGAGTGCGCCCGGATCACTCCGCACTGCTTGAACGCCGCGCTGTATGCCTCGCCCGATCCGGCGAGGCTTCCGGTGTGAGACGAAACCGCCCGCGCACCCGACTGCGTGTTGCCCGACTTGACGACGATCACGGGTTTCTTCAGCGAGACCTCGCGCGCGACGCGCATGAACTCAGGACCATTTCGCAGGCCTTCCATATAGGCAACGATCACCCGGGTTTCGGGATCATCTTCCCACGCCCGGAGCAGGTCGATAACGCCGACGTCGAGACCGTTGCCGAAGCTTACGAACTTCGAGTAGCCGATGCCGTTTTGGACGGACCAGTCGAGGATCGCCGTCGCCAGCGCGCCGGATTGCGACATAAGCGCCAGTGATCCCTTCTGCGGGAACACTGGCGCGAACGAGGCGTTTAGCCCCGTCTGCGTCGAGATGATGCCGAGGCAGTTCGGGCCGACGACGCGAATCCCAGCGCGTCTGGCGATCTCGCCAAGCTCCTTCTCCAGTTCTATGCCCTCGGTCCCCGCTTCCTTGAAGCCAGCGGTGATGATGATGACAGAATCTATGCCCTTCTGGGCGCATTCCTCCATGACGCCCAGCACTGCTCTGGCGGGGATGACGATCACCGCAAGATCCACCGGGCCTTCGATCGCTGTCACGCTCGGATATGCCTTGAGGCCGAGTATCTCCGTGGCCTTTGGGTTGATCGGGTAGACGGCACCTTCGAATCCGGACAGCTTGAGGTTGTTGACGATGTCGTGGCCAATCTTGCCGGGCTGATTCGATGCGCCGATGACCGCAACCGATCCCGGTGAGAAGAAGTGCTGAAGCATCGGGCCGGAGGATGGTCTGCTCGGCGAGATCTGTGTGTGGCGCTCCGGCGCCGCGATCTGGGGGTTCTGTGCGCTCAACCTGGTATACCTATCCTTTTGCGGCAGCGCCTCCAGGCGCCGCTTGCTACCGCCTTACTCGGTGCTCCTACGCCTTTGGCGCAGGCTCCAGACGTCCTGCTCGGAAAGCCTGAATGTACTCGACGCACATATCGTCACGGCCCAGCAGTACCTCTCCTGCGCAAGCGATGGCCATCAGAGACTGGTCCAACGGATCCAAGATGGCGGCATCCAGGCCGCGAGCCATGGCCATGGCGAGAAACGTCCGGTTCAGCAACTTGCGCGCTGGCATTTGGAACGAGATGTTACTGAGGCCGCATATGACGTGGGCCTCGGGCAGGGCCGCCCGGATGCCAGAGACGGCATCCAGGAATGCGATGCCCTGATCACTCTCCAGCCCGACCGCCCGCGCGAGAGGATCGATGAAGAGATCGCTCTGCCGAAGCCCAGCTGCGGCAGCGGACTCACCGAGTCTGCAAGCGATATCGACACGCTGCTGCGCCGTATTGGGCAGGCCTGAGTCGTCCAGCGTGAGACCAACTACGCGGGCGTCGAACTCCTTCGCGAGCCCCAGGACCGTGCTCAACCGACCCTCTTCAGCGCTGGCAGAGTTGACGAGGGCCTGTCCCCGGTGGGCCTGCAGTCCCGCGCGAAGCGCCTCCGGATTGGGGGAGTCAACACACAGCGGCCTGTCGGTGACGCTCTGAACCGTCTCGACCAACCAGACCATGTCGTCTGGCTCACGCTCCGGATCGGTGCCGGCGTTCACGTCGATGTAGTGCGCCCCGGCCTCAGCCTGCCTCATAGCCTCTTGCGTGATCAGTTCCTGATTCCTGGCGGTGACGGCTTCCCGCACCCGACGGCCCGTCCCGTTGATCCGCTCGCCTACGATGATCATCGACAATCCTTCCTGTGGATCAGCTACCTGTGCGACAGTGGCGCGCGTGTCGGCGGCCACGGCAGCCATCTGGCCATAGAATCTGCAGGGCTGCCCGCCGCCTCGGCCGGCTCTTCATGGTGATCGCCGTGCCGGCTAGTGCGCGACCCTCGCGGCGTATGTTTCACCTAACCCGCGGACTAGACTCGCGAGTGTTCCGTTGATAGGCGTGGGCACGCCTATCGCGGCGCCCTCACGAACCACGGCGCCGTTGATCGAATCGACTTCGGTCCGCCGCTGGCGGTAGTAATCCTGCAACATCGAGTTGAGGTTATTGGCAGTGCGCTGGCAGATCTCTTCAGTGTGCAGGACCATATCCGTGTACGGCAACCGTATCTGCTTCGCTCTTGCTACTTGTTCCACCTCGGTCACCGCCAGGCGCAGCACCTGCCGCAGGTTCGCGGACTCCATGATCCCGCCGTTGCGGGTCTGGGCCAGCGTCGCCACGGGGTTTATGCCGGCATTGACCGCCAGCTTCCCCCACAGTACCGAGACGAGCTGCGTCGTCAATTCGACCTGGATGCCACACTCGGCGAAAGCGCTCTGTAGCGCAGTCAGCCGCTCGCTCAACTCCCCAGTCGGCTCGCCGATCGTCGTCATCCCCACCCCGGCATGGTGCACCTGGCCGGGGGCCAGCAGCGTCGCCGCCTGCGATGTCACGCCAGCCAGCACCCGGTCCGTTCCGAGTGCGTGCTGAAGGGCCTCGAGGTTGCCCAGCCCATTCTGGAGAGTGAGCACATTCGTCTCGCCGTTCACCATCGGCTGCGCCGTGGCCGCGGCGCCAGCAGTGTCATATGACTTGACTGCGATCATCACCAGATCAACCTGCCCTACATCGCGCGGCTGTGTCGTGGCGCGCACCGGAGACCGGAACTCCCCCGTGACGCCCGAGATCCACACGCCTCGCCTATCGAGCAGGTGAGCGCGCTCCTGATGGCGATCTACCAGCCACACCTCATGTCCGCCCTGGCTCAACAAGCCGGCGAACAGGCAGCCGATGCCTCCCGGCCCGATGATCGCAGTCCTCATGGCTGTTCCCGCTGCGAGTGGGGCGAGCGCCAACGCGCCCGCGACCTGTCTCAGCGCGGCTTCTCCCATTTCTGCAACTCGGCCAGCTCCGCGTAGGTGCTCCCTCGCACGATCTCCTCGCGAACGCGCGTCTCGCGCTCATACACGTCCATGCCGCGATTGGCCCACTCGACCGCATGGTCGCGCGGAATGCGGACGATACCATCGTCATCTCCGAGAATCCAATCCCCGGGCTCGATGACTTCACCCATGATTGTGATAGAGGCGCCCATCTCGCCCAAGCCCTTCGGCTCCCCGGCGTTGGGGCAGACATGGCGGGCAAAGGAGGGGAAGCCGAGCGCGCGTATGTCGCCGCTGTCGCGGATCGCGCCGTGGATGACGATGCCCGCGATTCCCTTGTTCATTGCGCTGCGTGTCGCCATCTCGCCCCAGATGGCTGGCGGCACACCTCCCGCGTCTACCACGATGACATCACCCGGACGCGCTTGGTTGATCGCCTCGACCGGCTTCGCGTAATCGCCCGGTGCCGTTCGCACAGTGAACGCCGGCCCGACAACCCTCATCCCCGGGGCAATCGGCCGCAGGCCCGATATCACGCCCCGCCGGTGCATCGCGTCTGACAGATTCGCGGCCGAGATGGCAGTGAGCGTCTCGCGCAGTCGCGCGTCGGTCGCGCGTTTGTAAAGCGTGGTCGGAATGCTCACTTTTTCTGTGATCGCACGCTTCAACTCCGCCGTCGCCAGCCTCGCGTCCGAGGCTTTGCAGATCGCGCCGCCCACGATGACGACCGAAGCCCCTGCCTCGATCGCCTGGTGCGCGTTCTCGGAATGTATGCCGCCCGCAACGCACAGTGGCGTGTCAACCGCCTGAGAGACCTGGCGCAGAAGACGGAACGGGTCTGCGCCGCGCATCTGCATGTCAATGGCAACGTGGATATCGAGATAGTCGATGCCGAGCTTCGCGACCTCCTGGGCGCGCTGGACGGGGTCGGCTGCACCGAGCAGGTCGGCGACGATCTTCGCGCCGTACTCTCGACCGGCTTCGACGCACTCGGCGATCGTCGGATCGGGCGCCGCTGCCAATACGTGGACGAGGTGCGCGCCGGCCTTGGCCGCCGCCTCGACCTCAATGCGGCCCGCATCCATGACCTTCATATCGGCGGCGATCAGCAGCTTCGGGAACTGCGCGCGCAATCTGCGAACCGCGTCGAGTCCCACGCTCTTAATGAGCGGCGTTCCCGCCTCGAGGATATCCGCGCCCCCCGCGGCAGCTTCAGCAGCAAGCTGTAGGGCACGGTCCAGTTCCAAGAAATCGAGCGCGACCTGAAGCCGCGGCAGTACACGTGATTCAGTCGTTTGCGTATTCCTCTCGTTTCATCTGTGGATTCGGCGACCGGCGCTACCCGCGCACGACCGCGCAGCGCCTGCTCGCCCCAGAAGAGATGGGAACTGCCCTTCGTCGATGGAAATCGGTGCTCTGCTCGAAGGCATAGGCCGCTCTGAGCATCGTTTCCTCACCCAGCGGCCTGCCGACAATGTGCAGACCGATGGGCAATCCCTCGCTCGAGAATCCGCAGGGTATAGACATCCCCGGCAGCCCACCCATGTTCACCGGGATCGTGCACACGTCAGACAGGTACATCGCCACCGGATCTTCGGTTTTCTCTCCGAGCCGGAACGCCACTGTGGGGCTGACCGGCCCGACGAGGATGTCATGGTCCTCAAACGCCCTGTCGAAGTCTCGTCGGATCAGCGTTCGAACCTGGCTCGCCTTCAGATAGTACGCATCGTAATAGCCGGCGCTCAGGGCGTATGTCCCAAGCATGATTCTGCGCTTGACCTCCGGCCCAAATCCCTCGTCGCGCGTGTTGCGATACATGTCGATGATGTCTGCTATCGGCTGGCGCGTACGGTGGCCGTACTGCACCCCATCATAGCGGGCGAGATTCGAGCTCGCCTCGGCCGGGGCGATGATGTAGTAGACGGGAATCGAGTAGTTCAGGTATGGCAGCGACACCTCGTCACAGGTCGCGCCCAATTCCTCAAGCCGGCCGACTGCGGCGCGCACGGCCGCCGCAACTTCGGCGTCTACGCCCACGCCCTGGTACTCCATGAACTCCTTGACGAGACCGACCCGAATGCCCCTAACGTGAGGAAGCAGGGACTCCGTGTAGTCTGGCGCCGGCGCGTCGATGGAGGTGGAATCCCTGGGGTCGTGGCCCGCAAGAACGTTCAGCATGAGCGCGCAGTCGCGGACATCCTTTGTGATCGGTCCGACCTGATCGAGAGAGCTGGCAAAGGCGATCACCCCGTATCGGGACACGCGGCCGTACGTCGGCTTCAGCCCTACCACACCACAGAAACTCGCTGGCTGCCGGATGGAGCCGCCGGTGTCGGTCCCCATGGCGACGATCGCTTCGGAGGCCGTGATGGCCGCCACTGACCCGCCGCTCGAGCCGCCGGGAACGCGTTCCAGATCCCATGGGTTATGCGTGACGCCGCGCGACGAGTTCTCAGTGGACGATCCCATGGCGAATTCATCCATGTTCGTCTTACCGAGAAAGACAAGGCCGTGGCTGCGACAATGCTCAATCACGCCGGCATCATACGGCGGCACGAATCCGCTGAGAATCTTCGAGCAGCACGTGGTCTCGATGCCCTTTGTGCAGTATATGTCCTTGAGAGCGATCGGCACTCCCGCCATGGCCGGCAGCTCCTCGCCTTTCGCCCGTCGTTCGTCGATATCGCGCGCCTGCTGCTCAGCAACGTCCCGCGTGAGCAGCACATATGAGTGGAGTGCCCCTTCCACATCGGCGATGCGATGCCAAACGGAGTCGAGGACCTGTCGCGCCGAAACCTGCTTTGTGGACAGCAGGCCGGCAAGCTCGTGGGCGGTTCGCTCGTATAATTCGCGCGTATCGCTCATTCGATCACTCGCGGGACCCGGAAGCAGTCGTCTGATCGGTCAGGGGCGTTCCGCAGAGCGTCCTCGGGTGACAAGGACGGAGTCGGCTCGTCCTCGCGCAGCACGTTCGCCATCGCAATCGCGTGCGACATCGGCGGTACGCCGGCCGTGTCGATCCCGCGGAGCTGCTCGAAATGCTCCAGGATCGAGTTGAGCTGGCTGGTGAACCGCTCGCGTTCTTCCTCAGTCAGTTCCAACCGAGCCAGCAGCGCTACGTGCTCGACTTCTTCCGGCGTCAGTAGCATCACATACTCCCGATGAGTGCGAATCCCCGGCTATTGGGCGGCTGCTGGCGTGATCGTAATGTGCCCCGCAGCGATCGACGCGTGCATCACCAGCAGCCCCGTCTCCGGGTTCGGCATCATATCTTCTTCAGTCCGGCGGTTCCTGGGGCCCATCTCAAGCACGACGTGGTGCGTCGAGCCGCGGGCCAGCGCATAGGCGCCGCTATGGAGCTCGATCTCAACGTTCGTCGCCGTGCCGCCGGTGACGCTCACTCCGTCCCGAGTCACATTTGCATTTGATCCGGCGCCATTGATGAACAGCTCGACGCTCTGGGCGTCATACTTGACCACCGTGACCGTTACCACCGCGCCTTGGTCCAAGGTGCGGACGTAGATGGGCAGAGGCCGCGCCAGGGCGAGCGCCTCCCCGGGAAAGAGCAGCTCCACCCGGTTCTGCTCCTCCGGGTTGGGCAATCGCTCCGTGCCCAGCGGGACCGAGTACAAGCGGTTCTTCGCCCCGTAGACGTCGACGACGGCCGCAGTCCCATCAGGCGAGACCACTCCGACGGTATCGTTGGCGAAATACGCGGTGCCGATATTCGGCCACAGCGCATCCGGCTGGACCAGTCGAAGGTCGTACTGCCATGAGAGCATGCGGTCGTGGAAATCAGCGAAGTATGCATCATTCGGCGCCCACGTCTCGTAGAGGAACGTCGGCGCGTACACCGCGTAGCCGCGCCCAAGCCCTCGCACCCGGAATCCGGGCCCATTCTCACCGACGAACTCTTCACCGAGATACTTCCTCACGTCCGGCCGGCTGAGGAACTGGCCCAGGATATCTGCGAACTTGGCGACATCGGGATCGATGGTGAGACCGGCCTCCCCTGGCCCCACCGGGTACGCGACGCCGGGCTGGCCTGCCTGGCCGGGCTGACCTGCCGAACCTAACTCACTCGGCTGGTCTTTCTGAGCTTCCTCCGAATACCGCATGCCCAGCATCTCCATCAGCACTGGTGGAACCGAGTCGAGGGTGCCATCCCCCTGGTACATCCCGACGCCGGCATCCACGATCGCCGCGCCGCCGCGCAGAACGAAGTCATGCAGCGCGACCTGCGCGTCCTCCGGCATGTAAAACGCCATCGGC
Source organism: Armatimonadota bacterium (assembly GCA_050010895.1). Classification (GTDB taxonomy): domain Bacteria; phylum Armatimonadota; class Hebobacteria; order Hebobacterales; family Hebobacteraceae; genus JBEKKD01. The sequence continues at coordinate 768 of JBEKKD010000158.1, read as the reverse complement.
GCAAAGATCACGCCGTATTGCCTCAGGTCCACGGTGCCGAGCGATTCGCGGGACAGCACGTCGACCTGTCCGTACCGCGTTCCCATCCTCACGACCGAGAACAGGTTCGTCGGCTCGCTCGGAGTCAGCCCGTCGATGTACCCGTAGAGCCCCTGTCCATTCCTCTGCACGCCGCCGGCGAGCGGCTCGTAGAGAATGGCGGCCTTTGCCGCCGGGCGGACAGGGAAACCTGTCGAAGTGTTGAGCCAATCTGCCGTCTGCCGCACCAATCCCTGCAGATCATCGGAGCCCTTCACCACCGGCCAGCTCGACAGCGCGAGTCCGGCCGCGCCGTGCAGAAGCGCCTCGTTCATCCAGTTCGCGAGGCGGTTCCTATCTGCGTTGCTGTCCACCCAGAGGGTCGGGATCGCCGCGAACTGGTTCGCGCGGCGAGCGATGTCGACGGCATGCACGTTGTGTGTGGCGAAGTCCTGCTCTGCCAGATTCGGGTAGGTATTGAGGATCAGCCCATCGAAATCCGTGCGGACGCTAATGATGGAGCGGTAATCCGGGAGCGCAGACGCGAAGACCAGCCTGCCCGGGTCTGCGGCTTTCAGCGCCTTCGCCCACAGATCCAGAGCGTCCGCATAGGACATCTGCCGGTACATCGCGAGGTCTATACGCGCTCTGCCGACTCCCGCCGGTCGGCCCGAATCCGCGTCGGCCGCCCCTGACATCGTGACCTCATCCCACGAAGTGTAGGTCGTGCCCCAGGAGTTGTTCAGTCCC
>JBEKKD010000157.1:0-8414 GCA_050010895.1 Armatimonadota bacterium | reverse complement strand
GGACGGCAATCGTGAAGGACGGAACAGCGTACTTTCAGGTCGGCGGTGGCATCGTGGCGGACTCGGATCCCGAAGCCGAGTACCAGGAGACGCTGGACAAGGGCCGCGCGATCGGGGTGGCGCTCGCGGCCGAGGCCGGCGCGGAGGATATCGCATGGCCGGAATAGCCTGGGTCAACGGGAAGCTGTTCGCGCCTGACGAGCCAGCGATCGCGCCGGCTGACCGGGGGTTCATGTATGGGGAGGGGTTGTTCGAGACGATGCGCGCATACCGCGGCAAGGTTTTCCGGCAGGCGCGGCACCTAAGCCGGCTTCTGGCATCGGCGACTGCGATCGGGCTCGCGCCGCCGAGTCGAGAACTGCTCGAGCGCGCGATCACGGAGGCGCTCGCGGCTGGCGGGATGAGCAACGCGACGGTGCGACTGACAGTCACTCCTGGGATGGGCGGACTGGGCTCACAGACGGTGGTAGTGCTGGTGCGGCAGCTGAAGCTTCCGCCTCCGCAGCATTACAGCCAGGGATGCCGCGTGGCGTCGGTAGCGATCGGGCTGGCTTCCGGTTCGGTTCTGAGGACGGCGAAGTCGCTCAACTATCTCGACAAATTGTTGGCGATGAGGGCTGCGGAATGGGCGGGTGGGGAAGAGGCGCTCCTGGTGGATGCTGACGGCAGCGTGATCGAGGCGGCGATGCGGAATGTGTTCGCGGTCGCGGGGAGGCGCCTGGTGACGCCGCCGCTATCGCGGGGGTTGCTCCCGGGAGTGACGCGGGAGGCGGTGCTGGAGATAGTGGCGAGGGCCGGCGCTCCTGCAGTCGAGAGAGACGTCACGGTTTCGGAGCTTCAGGCGGCGGATGAGTGCTTCCTCACGAGTTCGGTCGCCGAAGTGATCCCGGTGGCGTTGCTGGATGGACGCGCCGTCGGCGGCGGGGCGCCGGGACCGGTGACAAAGCAGGTGACTGAGGCCTACCGCGCTCTGGTCGCGGAGGAACTGGGCTTCGACTCGAACCGCTCGGGGTAGAAGGCCTTTGCCATTGCCTCCACAGCATCGACGATACGCGGGCCCGGGCGCATGATATGGTTGGCCTCCAGCACCAGAAGGTGGTTAGTGCGAGCGGCGGAAAGGCGCTTCAGCACGGGGTCGGCAAGAACCTCGCGCTTCATCTGGTCGGGGTTACCTTCCATCGTCGAAAGCAGCAGGAAGGTTGGGTCGGCGGCCATCAGTAGCTCGGCGCTGAAGGGCGTGAAGCCCTTCTTGTCGGCAGCGATGCTGCGCGCGCCGGCGGCGCGGATGGCATCGTCCTGGAATGTGCCCGACCCGGCGGTCCAGAGCGGGCTCGTGCTGATCACGATGAATGCGGTCGGGCGTTTCGTTTCCGGCACCTCCCCTACTCTGTCTGCGACCGCGCGCAAGCGCTCGTCCATCGTCGCGATGACATCGGCCGCGCCTTGCGTCGCGCCGGTGATCGAGCCGATGTTCGTGATGGCCGTGCGGATGTCACCTAGAGTCGCGGGGTCAACGGTGAAGACCGCGCAGCCCGACTTGCGGAGCGCGGAGAGGAAATCCGGAGGGTTGCCGCGGGAGCCAATGGCCAGATCGGGCTCGGCGCCGAGCGTCTTTTCGGCGCTGGGCGTGAACCAACCGCCGAGGCGCGTCAGCCTGGCTGCCCCTGGGGGATAGTCGGCCGGGTCGGTCGCGGCGACGACTCGGTCGCCAGCCCCGATGGCGAAAAGGATTTCGGTGACAGTGGGGGCGAGCGAGACGATCCGCTTCGGTCTGCGCTCAATCGTGACAGCGACGCCCTGCGCATCTTTGAGCGTGACCGGGAAGCCGCTGGATGTGGCGGGCTTCGGCGGAGTCGGATGGGCCGGCCTGCGGCCGCAGCCGGAAGTGATAACGAGCGCGAGCACGGCGATCATCACTGTTCGCACCACGTCAGCGATCCGCAGATCAGTCTTCATGCGTACCTCACGAGGAGTGCGCCACCGGCGAGCAACACAGCCACCTCCGTCGCTTCGTTGACCGCTCCGTAGATGTCGCCCGTCAGCCCGCCGAGGCGGCGGAGCCAGTAGAGCATGCAAAGCAGTGCAAGAGCGACCGCGCCGATGCACAGGGCAATGCCGAGGAACCGGAAGAGCGCGAACGAGATCGCCAGAGCGAGGGCGGCGGCAATGCAGGCGTGGTGAGCGCGAGTCTGTTCGGCGAATGCGTGTCCCGTGCCCATTGCACGCGCATAGGGGAAGAAGGCAACGCCGGCTACCATGCAGAGCCGCCCCAGCACAGGGGCGAGAGCAACGATGCGCCAGTGCTGAGCGCCGGCAAGGTGGCCATACGCTGCAAACTTCAGCAAGAGCGCAGTGATCCCCGCCGCGACACCCAGCGCGCCAGAGCGGCTGTCTTTCATCACGGCGAGCGTACCTTCACGATCGCGTCGGCTGAAAAACCCGTCGGCCGTGTCCATCAGGCCATCGATGTGCAGGCCGCCGGTCAGCAACAGGTTCGATGCGATCATCAGACCGCCGGCGACATAGGGATCCCAGAGGGAACGACCGCACCAATCCACGCCGGCGAGAATGAGGCCAACGGTGACCCCGATGACGGGGAACCATGCCGTGCAGCGGCCTAGTTCGCCGGGCTCGAGGTCCGCACGAGTGGGCACCGGAATGGTGGTCAGGAAGCCGAACGCGGTCAGGAGGGCCCGCACTACTCCTCCATCGCCTCTGAAACGCCCGCATCGGCGAAGGTGGCCATTTCGTTCAGTATCTTGGCGGCCGCGTCGACAATGTCCATGGCGAGCGCGCCGCCGGTGCCTTCGCCGAGCCTCATGCCGAGGTCGAGGACCGGTTCGAGCTTCATGTGGCAGAGTGCAGCTCGATGCCCGGGCTCGACGGAGAGGTGTCCGGCGATGAGGTAGTCGCGGGCCTGAGGCGCGAGGCCGGTGGCGATGAGAGCGGCGGCACTCGATATGACGCCGTCGATGACGACCGGGACGTGATGGGCCGCGGCAGCAATGATCACGCCGGCGAGGCCGCCGATCTCGAAGCCGCCGACCTTCGCCAGGACGTCGAGTGCGTCGGTAGGGTCCGGCCTGTTGACGGCGAGGGCGCGCTCGATCACGCCGATCTTGATCGTCAGGCGCGCATCATTGATGCCGGTGCCGCGGCCGGTCACGGCGGCGGGCGACTTGCCGGTGAAGGCGGCGATGATGGCGGCCGACGGGGTGGTGTTGCCGATGCCCATGTCACCCGTGCCGGCCAGGTCGAGGCCGCGGGCCAGTTCGCTCTCGAATATCTCGATGCCGACCTCAACAGAGCGACGCGCTTCCTCCACGGACATTGCCGGACCGACGGCCATATTCTGCGTGCCGCGAGCGATCTTCCTGGTGATCACGTTCGTGGCGGCGCAGTCACCGGCGACCCCCATATCAGCGACAACAACGCGAGCGCCGACGTGGCGAGCGAGGACGTTGATTGCCGCGCCGCCGCGAGCGAAGTTGAACACCATCTGGGGGGTGACTTCCTGCGGATAGGCGCTCACGCCTTCGGCGATACAGCCGTGGTCGCCGGCCATGACGAAGACAACCTTGGACGAGACGTCCGGGCGCGTCCGTCGCTGAATGCCGGCGAGTTGCACAGAGAGGTCCTCCAGGCGACCGAGACTCCCCAGCGGCTTCGTGAGGGTGTTCTGGCGCTCGCGCGCGGCCTGCATGGCCGCCGCGTCGAGCGGCGCTATCTGTGCGATGATGCTATTGATATTAGACAACGGTCTCCTCCCACTTCTTAGCCATTCCAGAGGCCTTCACCTCGATCGGCAGCCCTGCCAGCATCCAATAGACACGGTCGGCGGCGCGGGCGATGCGCTGATTCGCCCGGCCTAGCAGGTCGCGGTAGACGCGGCCCAACTCATACGGCGGCACGACACCCATACCGACCTCGTTCGACACGATGATGAACGTCGCGGCGCTGTTGTCGTAGGCTCGCAACAGAGCCGTGATCTCGGCGTCAACGGCCTGCTCGGCATCCGCCGCCGACTCCTCGTTGGCGAGGAGCAGGTTCGATACCAGGAGCGTCATACAGTCGAGGACGACGATCTCGGTCCTCGGAGCACTGACGAGCGCGCTCGCGGGATGGAGCGGTTCCTCAATCGTGTGCCAGGATGGCGGACGAGAGCGGCGGTGCTCCTCGATACGCCGGCGCATCTCTTCATCGCCGGCCTCCGCGGGCGCGATGTAAGTGACGCTGTCGCTCATGCCGCGGGCGAGCGACTGGGCGAAGGAGCTCTTGCCGCCGCGGACACCGCCGACAATCAGTATAAGCTCTTTCCGGCGCACGGACCGGCTATTGCCTGTCATAAAGCGAATTATCCTGGCCGAGGAATCCGAGCTTGGCTTTGCGGTAATCATCCTCGGTGAAGGGGGTCATGCCCGACGGGCACCAGCCGCTGCTATGGGTCATCACCATAGGCATACCGCGAGTATGGCCGTCACAAAAAGCGACGTTGGCCATGCCGTTGTGGCGGAAGTGGGTGGACGGGTTGGCCGGGGTCCCCCATGCCTGGTAGTAGGGCGCCTCACAGTATGAGTACTCGGTGAGCCGTCCCTCGCAATCGAGGAACGCGGCGTCGGTGAACAGCACCGTCTCGGCCGGATTTTCGATCATGGACTCGCGGGCGGGGATGCACATCTGGGGCCACGGGGCCGGTGATCCGCCGACGTAGTATGCATTGTAGCCGTAGCCGCCGGTGCCCTGCTCGAATTGGCCGGGGCTGTCCGAGTCCGGTTCGAAGCTGGGGCACTTCTTCAGTCCTTCACTGCCGTAGTAGCTCCAGAGCGGGCCGCGCTTGGGATCGAAGGGCTGATCGACGCTGTCGCGCACCCCATGCCACCGCATCAGGTTGTCGGGGCTCTGCGCCGGAACGTAACCGCCGTCATTGTCTTGACAGTACATGCTGATAGCCATAGCGAGCTGGCGGAGGTTGTTGAGGCACATGGCCTGGCGGCCCTTTTCTCGCGCTTGAGCGAAGACGGGAAACAGCAGACCTGCCAGGATGGCGATGATGGCGATGACGACTAACAACTCGATCAGCGTGAAACCATGCACGCGCGGAATGCCCGCGCCACCGGGGCTGCGCCTACGACCCATTGGTCCCTCCCACGAGGACGTGATATCGCGAGAAGGGACCGGGCGGAGCCAGCAAAAAACCCCGGCAGTCGAGAGGGCGGCCGAGGCAGCGTGCAGGGCAGACGCGCCGTGCCACTTCCCGCGAAGTGGTGTACAGCACGCCATGCAGATCGGTCTCCTGACTTCCGCGTCGCTCTACTTCCCGCTCCTTCCCATCCCGAAGGACAGTGGACACATCGGGGATCGGCAGATCCCCCGCGGGTTTCGTCTGCGGTATACAGTTGCGGGGCAGTGGCGGATTTGCACCGCCTTCCCAACTACTTATCTGCGTGACGCATGGTATGAAGTTGTCAGTGAGGCCGAAATACTGTAGCGAATGGACGCGGCCGTGTCAACAGGAAAACGGGAACCACAGAGGACACAGAGTCACTCGACAACGCGAATCTCTGTGTCCTCAGTGGTCCGAGATCACTTCGCGGTGCAGCCGAGGTTGGTGAGGACGGTAGCGAGGTAGCGACGGGCATTCGCCTCATGGATGCCGGGATTGTCCCAGTTGACCTGGTCGATAGTCCAGAGGCCGCGGCCGAGGCGGGAGGAGATGAGGATGCCGGGAACGGTGTGGTAGGTGGGGACCTCGGAGATCGGCCGGAGGGGGGTGGTGATATCAGAGGTCTGTCGGAGGGCGAAGTGGGCGATGTCCGTCGTCAGTGCGGGCGTGGCGCTGCCTGAGGGAGATGCAGGAGTGTACCACGCGAGGTCATCGGCGCTCAACGCGGCTGCTGGGCCGGTGGGGTCATCGAGCGTGACACGTCCGTCTTCCAGCGGCACGGAGAGGAGCGGCTGATTGGTGAGGCGCCGGGCGAGATCGACGGTATTCGGCGTGACGTTGTGCAGCAGTACGCGGCCACCCTCCTGGACGAACTGCTGGAGGCGGGCCGGTTCGCTGATGCCGGCTTCGAGATCACAGATGAGCAGCGTATCGTATTTCCGAAGCGCGCTCTTTGGCAGGGGCCAGGTGAGGCGGTCGTATTGCAGGCCGACAGCATCGAGAGTGGATGCCTGCGCGTCTGAAGCGAAAGCGCCGGTCCGAGCGGCAGGGGCGGGCCGCGTGGCAGCGTAGGCGAGCAGGTTGCGGAAGAGGCGCGTCGCCGTCGGGTCAACGCCGATCTTGGCGGTGAGATCGAGCTGGCAGAACACAGATCTACCGTCGCCGTCGCGCATTTCGGTGAGACCTGTGGTGGCGAGGCCGCGGTCGCTACCGCTATCCACGATCGGCAGCCATCCGACCAGGGACTCCTTCGCCAGTTCTCTCTTGCCCACGAGTCCATCCGGAAGCCAGTGCGCCAGGTCGACCGGTTCGACGCCGTTCAGAACCGCGTGTCCCTGGAATCGCGGGAAGGCAATTGTCGAGCCATGATCAGATCCCCACGAAGGGACTTCCTGCTCAAACACGATCGTTGTGCCGCCGGCGCGGACAAAGGACTGCATCTCGTCCTGGAGGTCGCTTTCCGAGGCGTCCGCGAGCGCGCCTTTCCCAACGACGGCCACAGACACGAAATGCAGGACGCGGACGGCGTTCTTCTCATCCAGTGGAAGGCACTTTATCCCGAGCTCAGTGAGCCGCTCGGTGGTCTCGCCCACGGAATCGAAGACGGCGACCTGCGAGGGCGCGCCGGGCACTGGGCCGGAGAGCGCCGCCCGACCATAGAGCTTCCACTCCCGAGAGGATGTGAAGACCCGCTGGCCGCTATCCCATATCTCAAGGGTCAAGGTGGCTGGCGTAACGTCTGCGGCCAGCGCGGGCACGGCGATCCGCACCTGAACGCGGCGGCGGCCCGCGGGCGGAACCGAAACCTGGACATCATCGGCCAGATCCCACCTGCGGTCGGCCGGGGTCAGGCGCCAGTGCAGGTCGAGATTGCGCAGCGTACCCGTGTCGTTGAAGACCGCTATCGTGCGGTCAACGACGGTGCCCGCAAAGGCATCCGTGCCGGCCTCTCGGAGATACGCGCCGATGGGGCGAAAGGCTCTCGTCTGCGCTTCCGTCAGCGGGCTCGGGAATGCGGCCGACTCCCACATGGTCCAAGGGGTGATGCCGTTCACGCCTGCGTCCCTGGCGGCGATGATCTGCGGTTCCCATGTCAACGCGTCAGCCTGAGATGCCGCAGAGTCGGCATCGGGATAGGCCGCGTCGCCCAGCAGGATGCTTGCGGCATGCGCGTCTCCAGCGGGTACGCGACCGAACGCGCCGAGGTAGAGCGGCTTCTTTCGGTCCCACTGCCAGGCCGTGCCGGGGTAGTTGTCAAGCGTTGCTCGGGTATCGAACCAGTACGCGGTCTCGGGCCACAGGGCCCAGTGGGGCAGCTCGTGGGGGTAGTGAAGGTTGACGATATCGGCCTTGCCAGCCGGGTCGGCGTCGCCCTCGCACATCACCGGGCGCGTAGGGTCGGTTTGGCGCGCGGTATCGGCGAGCGCGGCCACCTTCTTCTCGGCGCCCTTCACGGCCGAGGCGCCGGAGTACAGCAGCTCGTTGTCCGCGGCCCAGATGACAACGGAGGGATGATTGCGCTGCGCCTTGATGAAGGCCGTGAGGTGATCGTTCGCGTTCTTCCAGAACTCGTCCCGGGAGAGCGCGTAGCTCGGAGCGAGACGCCACAGAGCCGACTCTGAAACGAGGAGCATGCCGGACTTGTCAGCGGCCGCATACCACTGGTCGGGCCAGGGCTGGCCGGTAAGCGCCATTGCGACCGCGCCGCCGGCCTTCGCGGCGCCATACGCGGCCGCGGGATCCGAGTCATACTCAGACAGCGGCAAAGAGGCGGTCGAGAGCAGGTTGATCGGCGTGCCGTTGAGGTAGAAGCGATCACCCTCGGCCCAGAATTCGCGGAAACCGAAGGTGGCGTCGAGCGAATCGCCAATGCTCTCGGTGCGCGCGCCGGCGACGATCGAGTAGAGATGCGGATCGTGCGGCGACCAGAGACAGGCATCCGGCCATGCCGCCTCCATGCTCACGATCTTCAGCTCTCCGGGGGCGGTGGCCACGACTTGGGAAGCGAAATGCGGCCCCCCGCCGCCCTGAGAGATGCGAAGGGTGACGGTGGTGCGCTCCTGGCTGAGGCTGGCGTTCTTGAGTGCGACGTGAACCCGCAGCAACTGCTGGCGGACTGAGGGGGCGACGAAGACGCTGTCGATCCACACCCGCGGCCGCGCGTCTACAACGACATCACCCCAGATGCCGACCTCCCACCCGCGCGCGCCCAGCGGTGCGATCAGGCCGTCCTTCACCCAGGAGCCGAATT
>JBEKKD010000156.1:0-8437 GCA_050010895.1 Armatimonadota bacterium | reverse complement strand
CACCGCTTTTTCAGCGCGGCCAGGACTCTCTCGGGTGTCATGGGCAACTGGAACAGCCGCGCCCCCGTGGCAGCGCAGATGGCGTTTGCAACTACGGCGCCGGTCGTGATGATCGCCGGTTCGCCTCCGCCCTGTGGATCGGCATTCCTATCATCGAGGATGATCGTGTCGATCTGCGGCAGCCACGAGAACCTGGTGATCCTATAGGTGTTGAAGTTGCGGTCGAGGATGTCTCCGCCCTTGAAGTGGATCTCCTCGGCGAGGGCATAGCCCAGGCCCATGGTGATGCAGCCCTCCATCTGGATCTTCGCACCCTCGGGGTTGATCACCAGACCCATGTTCTGTGCGGACACAACGCGCCTGACCTGGACCTGACCCGTCCTCTCGTCCACTTCGACTTCGGCCATCGTTGCCACATATGTTCCTGCGTCGGTTCCCAGGGCGACCCCATACCCCCGGCCGCTCGACGGCTTGGCCGATGTCCACCCGAACTTCTCGGCAACGGCAGTGAGCACTCCCCGCATTTTCTCGTCGCGGAGGTGCTTCAGCCGGAACTCCAGCGGGTCCACTCCGGTTTTCGCGGCCATGATGTCGATCTGGGACTCTCGGGCGAATGTGTTTGTGTTATTGCCCGGGGCACGCCAGGCTCCCGTGGCGAACGGATGGGACCCTGGATCGCCTCCCCATCCGGATCCATGGGACATGGTGAGGTGATTGGGAATGTCGTAGAACATCTCTGCGCCGCGGGTACCGGCGAAGTAGACGTGGTAGTCCCAGAAGGTGATGTCACCTCCGCCTGCGATGCCGGATCTGATATTGACGATGGCCGCGGGCCGGAAGCTATCGTCGAAAAACTCCTCGGACCTGGTCCATGCCACTTGCACGGGCTTTCCCACCAGCTTCGCGAGACGCGCTGCATCGATGGCCTGCAGATTTCTGGATTTGCCGCCGAATCCTCCGCCCACGAATTGCGGTATGATTCGAACATCCTCCGGTGGGCAGCCAAGCGCCTCCGCGACCTCGTTCTTGGCGCCAAACGGGGTCTGGGTAGAGGCCCACACCGTCGTCCTCTTCCCCTCGATCTGGACCACTGCCGCATGCGGCTCGATGGGCGCATGCGCCACATAGCTGTTGAGGTAGGTGTTCTCGATCACCTCGGTCGCGCGGGCCTCACCGCCGGCGATATCGCCGCCACGCGATGCTTCCTCTCCTTCGGGAGCGGCCTTCACCAGGTGATCGAAGATGCTCTTGTCGTCTACGTCAAGCGCCGGGGTGTCGAACTCCGCCCTGATTTTCGAGAGCGCCCGCTCGGCCTCGTCGGGGCGCTCGTGCAGCACCGCGACCAGGTCCCCATCTCTCACCACCTGGGCGCCCTTGACCTCGTTTGCGCCGGACACATCGACGCTTCTCAGTTTCGCCCCGTGCGCCGGCGGCCTCAGGATCTTCGCGTAGAGCATCCCGGCGGGCCGCATGTCTCCGGCGTATTTCGCCTCGCCGGTGACCTTTGCGAGCGCGTCTCGGCGCTTCGTAGGCTTGCCGATCACTTTGAACGCGGCCGGCGCCTTCACGGAGGCCTTCAGATGTTTCGCGATCTGCTTCCCCTTCGCGAGCTGCGCATAGGACACCCGGATCTTCCTGTTCGCCCGGTCGAAGACCACGCCGTCCTCGACCGCGAGCTGCTCAACCGGCGTCGCGAGCTGTTCGGCTGCCAGCGCCAGCAGAACGGCCCTCGCCTCGGCCCCGGCCGCTCTCAGTGCAGGGCCGAAACCTCTTGTGGTCATGGATCCGAACGTGCCCATGTCCCAGGGACACAGGTCGGTATCGCCCATCACCATGTTTACGGAGTCGAGCGAGACGTCCAGTTCGTCGGCCAGCTCCTGGGCGAGGGAGGTGACCACCCCCTGTCCCATCTCGATCTTCCCCGTGAACAGCTTCACCCGGCCGTCCGCTCCGATGTGGAGGAATGCGTTGAAATCCTCCGGCAGGCTCTGCCCGGGGCGCCCTCGCTGCCCCGCGAGGAGGTCGCCGCCGGTGAACAGGACAATGACCCCGCCCCCCAGCAGTTTGAGCACGTCGCGCCGAGTCATCATAAAGGCGGGCCACTCGCCCGTGAAGTCCATCTCCAGGTACTTGTCATCACTCATTTCAGGACCCTCCCGCCATTTCTTTCGCAGCCGTCTGGATGGCCTCAATGATGCGTTTGTGCGCCCCGCACCGGCACAGGTTCCCCTCCATTCCAGTGACGATCTCGGCGTAGGAGGGGTGAGGGTTGGTCTGAAGCAGGCTGTAGGCGCTGAGAATCATGCCGGGAGTGCAGTAGCCACACTGGAGCGCGTCATGCTCCATGAACGCCTTCTGTAAGGGATGCAGCGTGCCGTTCTGTCCCAACCCCTCAATGGTCGTCACGCGCGTGCCCTGCACCTGCTTGACCGGAAGCGAGCAGGACCGAACGGCCTTGCCATCGACCAGGACCGTGCAGGACCCGCAGAGCCCCGCCCCGCACCCGTACTTCGTCCCCGTCAGCCCCAGATCGCTGCGCAGCACCCAGAGAAGCATCCGGTCGCTATCGACAGTCAGACTGGTGGGCTTCCCATTGAGTGTGAATCGGATGACTTCTTCCATAGCAGACTCCCTCATCCGTCAGGTCGTGCCTCGCGGTGAAGCGGTCGCCACTTCACCGAACAGCACGGGATCATCCGCGACATCGCGGACGGTCACAGCGCGCAGCGCGCGCCATATCTACCATTTTTTTTCGTCAGGCGCCGGAATGGACCTGCTCATAGTTGGCCCAATCGAAGGTCTGTGTCCAGTTCAGCAGAAGCATAGAGCCCAGGGATTCGGGGGGAGCGCGCTCCGGGCTCCGCCCTTCCACAACGGAGGCGCTGATGGGTTTGGCCCCGATGGCCGATCTGCTGGAAAGAGCGTCCGAGCACGGGTACGCGGTGCCGGCTTTCTGCGTTTGGAATATCGAGACTGCGGAGACGGTGCTCCGCGCGGCCGCGGCCGCGAAATCGCCGGTCATCCTGCTCAACGGCCCCGGCGAGTTCGCCCTGGTCCGGCCTGCCGATCTCAGCCTCGTCGTCAGGGCGCTCAGCACGCGCTACCCGGTTCCTGCCGCGCTGCATCTCGACCACGGGCGATCGCTTGCAGAGGTCCAGGAATGCCTCGCTGCGGGCTATACCTCGGTGATGCTGGACTGCTCGAGTCAGCCCTTTTCGGAGAACGTGAAGCAGCTGCAGCAGGCTGTTGCGCTCGCCGTTCCATCGGGCGCCACGGTTGAGGGAGAGATCGGCCGGATCGGCGCACATCACATCGAGTCCAACGGAGCGCCCCCGGCGTCGGCCCTGACCGATCCCGACGAAGCCGCAGCCTATGCAGAGCAGACAGGCGTCGGCGCGCTCGCGATTGCCATCGGCAATGCACACGGACATTACACGAAGCTGCCCGACCTCGACTTCGCGCGGCTGGCCGCGATCCGCGAGCGTGTCCATGTGCCACTGGTGTTACATGGTGGATCGGACACACCGGCAGATGATCTTCGCCATGCAATCTCATTGGGGATCGCGAAGGTGAACGTGGCGACGGAGTTGGTCACGGCAGCACGGAATTCACTGCTTGCGCAATGGAATGCCGGAGAGAATCTGTGGGTCCCGATGGCGCTGTCGCGAGCCATGCGCGACGTCGCGGCGGTGGTCGAGAAGTGGATTCACCTCACGGATGCAGCCGGCCGCGCCTAACGGCGATTAACGCGGCCTTCCCCAGTTCTGTTCTCCATCTGACGCTCGGACGGCTACCGGTCCGTCGCACCGGTCCCGCGAGCGAATGTCGGCTCTCCGAGGGGTGCCGTCGGTGTCACTTCACCTTTGTGTAAAGTCGAATGTGTTACCGAAGCCAAGGCTGAGGTAACATACCACTGAGCAGCCCTGAGGCGGTGTCTGTCGATCCCTGCGCTTCGGTGTCCTGTACGCGTTCGGCTTCGTGATCGGGATAATGAACACATGAAACACCATGTCCGTACCATCCCGCCAGGCCGCGCTGGTGGCACGGCAGCCGTCCCGTCTTTCGTCGTCCGGCTCTTCGTTGCCGCCGCTCTGATGCTGCTGGCCTCCATCGCACCTGCCTCCGCGTCGCCGATGCGCGTCGACAGTCAGGTGCGCGACCAGATCAACAGGTACGGCAGCGCCAGGGTGATAGTGAAAATGGCGGAGAGCGCGCTGTCCGAAACCGAGGCCAGCGGTCTTGTCGATCGTCCTGAGGCCATCCACCGGGCGGCGCAGCAGATCGCCGCTGCCGCTCCCCACATGCTGGTGGCGCGCGCCTACCGCCGACTTCCGCTGCTTGCCGGCGCAGTTGACTCGCGCGCGCTGGACGAGCTGGACAGGCTGCCGGAGGTGGAGACGGTTTTTTCGGATCGGCCGATGCAGGCGGCGCTGAAGGAAAGCGGGCCGCTCGTCGGGCAGCCCGAAGCTGAGGCCGCCGGCTTCACCGGGGCAGGAGTCGGCATCGCGATCATCGATACCGGCGTAGATTACACCCATCCGGCACTCGGCGGCGCAGCGGTCACACAGACCACCGACGTCAAACCGGGTTACTGGGCCTGGCAGCAGATCGAGGCAGCCTTCGAGCATAGTATCGTGACAGGCTTTCCGGACGGCTCTTACCAGCCGACGTCGATTGTGACTCGCGATCAGATGGCGGTCTTCATCGCCAGGGGCCTGGCCGGCGGGGACAGCAACGTGCCGACGTTCGCCGGCACTCCGAGCTTCCCTGACGTGCCGGCAGACTACTGGGCATCGAACTACATCGAGTACTGCAAGGCTCATGGCATCGTGGAGGGGCTTCCGGACGGGACCTATGGGCCCACACTGCAGGTAGGCCGGGGAGACATGGCAGTGTTCGTCGCCCGTGCAATCGCGGGGGGCGACGCCAATGTCCCGGCCGAGCCCAGCCAACCCACATTCCCTGATGTGACTCAGAGCAGTACCTGGGCGTGGGCCTATAAGTACGTGGAGTACATCGACACGCAGGGAGTGGCGCACGGCTACAGCGATGGTCTCTACCATCCTGAGATCCTGTGCGGCCGGGACCAGATGGCGGTCTTTGTGACCCGCGCTTTTCACCTGACCTGGAGTGGGCGCGTCATTGGCGGCATCAATCTCCTCGCCGCAGAAGGGTCAGTTGCGGCCGACGATCCTATGGACGACGAGGGACACGGCACGATGAATGCCGGGATCGCCGCCAGCGCCGACCCGGTCTATCGAGGCATGGCTCCGGACGCGAATCTGCTCGCGGTGAAAGTGCTCGACAGATCGGGCAATGGTCTGTCCTCGGACGTTCTCGCCGGCATGGACTGGTGCATCCAGAACCAGGTCGCCTTCAACATCAAGGCGATGAACCTGAGCGTAGGCGACACTGTGGAGTGGCCGGACTATGTGCCGGGCGATCCGAACAATCCTCTGAGCCAGCCTGAATCCATTGCCGTAACGGAGGCGGTCAACGCCGGCATTCTGGTCGCGGCGGCATCGGGGAACGAGGGATTCACCCAGGGGATCAACCTGCCGGCGGCGTCGATCGACGCCGTCTCGGTCGCGGCCACCAAGGACGGGGGGCCCGAGGCCGATGCTCAGCCCGTGGACGGCATCGCCAGCTACAGCGACAGAGGGGATCTGGTGTCCATGTACGCGCCAGGATCGGTGATAACCTGTCCCGTTCTGGGCGGCGGCCTGGCCTCCGGGGAAGGGACGTCATTCTCTTCGCCTCACATTGCTGGCGCAGCCGCGGTGATGGTCAGCGCGCGGATGACTGATCCTCGTGAGATCAGAGCCAGGCTGATGCGTACAGGGGTGCAGATAGTCGACCCGGTAACGAACGTGGCCACGCCGCGGTTGGACCTCGCGCGCGCCATCGCTCCGCCGACGACGGGGCCCGACCTGATCGTTACCGCTGTCTCGATCGCCAACACCTCGCCGAGAATTGGGGATCGAGTCAGCGTCACTCTCACAGTGCAGAATCAGGGGACGGCGGCATCCGACCCGTGCACCGCCATCGTGGTGCTATCCGCAAACAGCGTTATCTCTCCGCAGGATTCCATCTTCGCCTCGGTCGCAGTGCCACAGCTTGCGCCGATGGCAAGCTTCACTCCGCCGGGCCTGACAGGGATTATCCCGGCGATACCCCTGGGCACCTACCTACTCGGCGGTTACGTGGATAGCACTTACGTGGTGGCAGAGCTGGACGAGACGAACAACGCGCTTGCCGGGGCTGTCGTGACCGTATCCGGCATGTAGGGCGGATGAAACACGCTGGTCAGAGCGCGGCTCAATCTGCCGAGATCTCGTACCAGAGCGCGCGGTATTCAGGCCCGATGCGGAAGCTCAGCCGACCCCCCTCGAGCGTCGCGGGAACCTGTTGCGTTCTACGTCCCGTCGAGTCCAGCGCATAGACTAGGGCGTGGCGCGCCTTCATCGTGAGCTCGATGCTCGCGCTCGGCGTTTCGGCCAATGTCGGGCCGCCTGCCCAGGCGTTCTTCGCGAATGTGCGCTCGGCGTTCCATTCCAGACCCGCGTTCTCCACTTTATCCACGGCAGTCAGTGTCAGTGACCTGGATGTTCCGATCGGGCTGCCGTCCATGCTCACCAGCGCGAGGGATGCGAAGTTGCGAGGGGTCGACTCCGTCGTCACGGTAACGCCGTCCAGGTCCACTGACCTGCCCCCAAGGAATCCGGCGGCGGTTCTCGAGTATGGCGAGTGCGCGGTGAACAAGGCTTCCGCCGCATTCTCATCCGACCACCGGAGTGAGGGCGCGCCGCCGCCTCGTCGCTCGACCTGAACCGGCCCGGCGCCATCCACGAAGCGGACGGAGGTACGGCGGGCAACCATATCGCTGGCGGCGACGTGCGCGTTTCGCGCGGCCTGCCAGAAGCCGTAGTCGGTTCGCTGGCTGACGACGTCGGCGATGCTGTCGGTGGGGACGATGAGGACCTGTTCAGCAGAGGCAGGAGCGATGTAGCCGCGCAGAAACACTTCGGCCGCCGCGGGCAGGAAGGCGAGCTTGCCCGGATGCGCGGACTGGTCGAAGAAGCCGTCGATGTGATCCCGGTCCCACCCCTTGGCATCTCCATGGTAGGCGAACAGAAACACGCCGTCCCAGTCCTGCCAGGCCGCGAAGGAGAAAATCAGAGGCACCATCTCCGCCGCGTACTCGCTGGGCGCGGGCTCGTCATATTCGCTGACGGTGAACGGTATGCCGGCGACTCTGTGCATTGCCAGTTCGGTCAGCGTCCCCCCATTCCGATCGCGCACCATCGAGGTGTTCCCGATCAGGTAGTCGTCGGAGTCCCAGTCCTTGCGCGGGAACCATGGGTGCTGCCAGTAGGCATGCATGTCCACCCAGTCCATGTGGGCTTCCCGCCACACGCCGCCGAGTCCGCCGTAGCTGGCCTGGCTGCAGGCGACAGGCGCCTTCGCGCCCAGATCGCGCGTGATGTAGTCGCGCATCCCCTGACTGAAAGCGCGCTCGACTTGCATGAGGTAGGTCACATAGTCCCGACCCTCGGGGGTCTCGGTGATCGACGGTAGGGAGATGCCGGCGCCGATGAGAGACTCGCCGCTGGCCAGCTCGACCGCCCCGCCGCCGGGACGAAGGGCGACGTCGGCGAGGAAGACATCGCCGGCCCCTCCGCCGAAGACAAAGGAGAGGCGTACGTGGTTCGGGACCGTAGTCCGCGCCATGAAGCTGAAGCTATAGCGCTGCCACTGGGGCTTCAGGGCGATACGGGTATCGAGGCCGACATTGCGCCACGGGTCCTCGTCCAGCAGCACGCCGACGCCCATGGTGCGCGACACGTCTGAGCGACCCGCGAATGAGACGGTGTACACCTCGCCGTCTGTGAGATTCAGGCTGGTCTGATGGAGCTGGAGGTGCCAGTCGGTGCCGTCCAGTCGCAGCTTGGCCAGCCGCAGCGCGCGGCCGGTCGGCGCCCCCGCGTCCTGCGGGATCGGCTCGACTGTCATCTCGGCGCTCGTCCCCTCGTGCTGCTCGAGGGTCCACCCTTCCGTTCCGCCCATGAACTGCGGATTGCGCAGGAAGTTCGCGCCGAGCGGTTTGGCGTGCGCGTTCCATGCCGCGAGCATCTTCTCGTTCGTTCCGTACGTGCGGGCGAGGAACTGGTTCCAGCCGGTGGCGAGAATGTTGCGGTAATAGTCGGGCAGGCCGGGAACGGAGTCGGCCGAGGCGAGGAGGGAGTCCTCGTTGGTGATCTCGATCAGGGCGACGGCCGGCTCCTCCGCGTAGGTTGCCTTCGTGTAGGGGTTCAGGTGCGAGAGGACTTGCCTGGCATAGAGCTTCTGGCGTTCGACCATCCCGGGCACGAAGTAGCCGACGACCTTGCCCATATCATCGATCTTGTCCGCGTCCGGGAAGCCGTCGGCCTGGTTG
>JBEKKD010000155.1:0-8450 GCA_050010895.1 Armatimonadota bacterium | reverse complement strand
CACGCGATGGCCGGGACGAAGGGCGCGTTCCTGCCTCACACCTGGTCACTCGAGTGGGCCGATTTCAGGATCAACGGACAGAGTGTGGGGGAAATGGGGATCGAGGCCTGTTTCGCGGGGCACTGGGGCATTCCCGTGATCCTCGCTCAGGGCGATGAGGCCGCGTGCCGAGAAGCCGAGAGAATGTTCCCCGGCATCGTGACCGCATGCGTCAAGCGCTCAGTGAACGCCGAAACCTGCGCGGGGCCCGACCCGGCGCTGGCGCGCCGGCTGACTGCGGAGAAGGTGACGGAAGCCGTGCAGAAGCTCCGCGCCGGGGGGTGTCGCGCCTTCGAGCCCACACTGCCTATGACCGTGACCATCAAGATGGCCACAGTGGAGTTGGCAGACGCGGCTGTGAAGACGTCCGGGGTGGAGCGCAAAGACGAGCTCACCGTGGAGGGCCGGGTCGAGCGGCGCGCTGACGTCGTCAAATGGATCATCGGCACGGGGCTGGATATGCCCGCCCCGCGGTGATATCGGGGCGGCGAAGGAGCGCAGGCTCGGGCCGCGCGTGCCGCTGAGAGGAAACGAAAGATCAGACCATTCATCGACCGCATTCTACCCGCGCCGAGGACCGGCGGGTTCGCGCAGGAGGACTACTGGGTATGGTGCGGCTCCGTCATACTCGGTGAGGACGGGCGATTCCACATGTTCGCCTCTCGTTGGCCGAGGGCGTTTCCGTTCTTCGTCGGCTATCTCACCCATTCAGAGATCGTGCGCGCGGTTTCCGACACGCCCGAAGGCCCGTACGCATTCCAGGAGGTGGTGCTGCCGGCGCGGGGGCCGGAACACTGGGATGGGCCGATCACGCACAATCCGACGGTCCACAGGTCGGGCAACACCTATCTGCTTTTCTACATCGGGGCGACGTACGCCGGGCCCAAGCCGGATGTCGCAGAGGTGAACCGGCTGAACCGCGAACTGCCGCAGCAAGCGGAGTGTTACGATAGTATCCGCATAGGACTGGCAACATCGGACTCGGTGCTGGGGCCCTGGACGCGGCTCGATGAACCGATCTTGCGGCCGCGTGCCGGCAAGTGGGATGGGCGAGTGGTGACGAACCCGGCCCCGTGCGTGCGGGAAGATGGCTCCATCCTGCTCTACTACCGATCGAACACACCAGAGGGACTGCGCATCGGTCTGGCGGCCGCCGATAGCTTCCAGTCACCCTTTCATCGCGTCGTCGATGACCCCGTGCTCACGTTCTCCGCGGGCTACGTCGAAGACCCGTTCGTCTGGCGGGCAGGGGATCGCTATGAACTCATCGCCAAGGACTGGACGGGTGAGATCTGCGGTGAGGCCGGCGCCGGGGTGCACGCTGCTTCGCCGGATGGGATCGCGTGGACGCTATCCGAGCCGCCCAAAGCCTACTCGCGGCGGGTGGTCTGGGACGACGGCACGATCACCATCCAGGGCGCTCTGGAACGACCGCAGCTCCTCATCCAGGGCGGGCGCCCGACTCACCTGTTCGCCGCCACAGGAGACGGCCCCGGCGGATTTGACAACTGCACGCGCACGTGGAACCTTGTCATCCCACTGTCTTCCGATTCGCGCTAACAAGGAGTCAGCCAAATACCATGATCAGTCGCCCAGATTACGTCACCGCCTGTGTCGCCGGGCTGGAGATCTTCCTTTTCGGCGCCGACGCGCGCGCCGGCGCGCCGGCTGTTTTTGTCACTCACGGGCGCGGGGGCAATGTGACTGACACCTTCGACTGGTGCCGGGATCTTGCCGCCGCGGGTCTGATCGCCATCGGTGTGGAGCAGCGGAACCACGGCCGACGCCTGGTCGATGCGCGGTGCAACAGCGACAACCCGGCCGACATGATGTACAGCGTGATCCTGGGGACCGCGCGCGACATCTCACTGCTCATCGACTGCATCCCCGCGCGCCTGGGGCTCGCGGTGGATCGGGTCGGCGTCACCGGCGGCTCGCTCGGCGGCCACGTCACGCAGATGGCGATGGCCCTGGATTCGCGCATCTCGGCCGGCGCATCCCTCATCGGCAGCGGGGATTACCGTCGCCTGATGGAGCTGCGCGCGGCGCGGTACCGTATTCCGGCCGGCGAGTTCCCGGCGTTCTATCCGCCGTCACTGGAGGCGCTCGTGGCCCGTTGCGATCCCATCAGTCACCCCGAGCGCTTTGCCGACCGGCCGCTGCTGATGCTGAACGGCGACGCCGACGATCTGGTGCAGGTGGAATGCAACCAGCGGTTCGAGGCCGCGGTCCGCCCCCACTACACTCATCCGGACCGCTTGCGCCTGAGCGTGTACCCCGGTGTCGGCCATGCCACTCCGCCGGAGATGTGGGCGGAAGCGAGGGCGTGGCTGGTGCAGTGGTTGCTGACAGCGCTCGCGTAAGCGACCGCCTTCACGATGGGCCGAGAAGCCGCATCGCGTTGCCGCTGAGGATCTCCCCGCAGAGGGTGACACCCTCTCTCGAAGAAACAGAGATAGCGCCAATGTCGGATACGAAAAGGAGCACCGCGCGCATGGATAGTGGTCGAATTCCGATGGTCTTCATCGTTGACGATCCGCCGATCAACGTGTCCTACTACCTGCGAAAGCAGCAGAGCGATCGCGGCATCCTGCCGCCGTCGCGGGGCGACTTCAGCAAGTTCCTGGACCGCTGGCCGGAGATGGAGCCTTCGAGGATCGTCCCGAACGCGTTCTGGAGGAAACTCATCGAGTGGGCTCAAGCGGTGGGCGTGAAAGGCAAGTTCACGCTCCTCCCCTGCCCCGCCGGCCTCGGGTGCATCGATGACCATGTGGACGGTTACGCCGACAGGGAGCTGTCGGAGCTCATCGAGTTGGTCCGGGTCGAATACACGAAGAACTTCGATATCACGCCGGAGATCCTGACTCATACTCTGGCATGGGATATCGAGAAGCGGGAGATGCTCCCCATCACGGAGCACGAATGGATGGCGCGGCAGGATGGCGAGACACTTGCGGCCTACATGGCGGAGGGTCTGCGAATCCTGAAGAGCGTGGGAATCGTGGCACGGGGAATCACGCAGCCATGCAGCTTCAGCGGAGACGAGCACCTGTACGCGCGGGCTGTGCTGGAGGCGGAGAAGCGGGTCAATGGCATCCGGCACACTTTCTACTTCCTGAACACCGATGCCGATTCCGCGCCCGTGCCTTCCCCGGTGATGATCGCTGACGAGGATCGCGATGAGTTTGTGGTGAGTGTCGTCAGCGCGTCGATGGCCGATGAGCCCTTCTGGACGAGCATCTACGGCGGCGGCGAGATTCCGACGATGGCCGATTACTATATTTCCAGAGATGGGGCGAAGGGACGGTTCGTCGATCTCCTGCGGTCCGGCGGCCCGATCGTCTTTCATGCTCACTCCCAGACCCTCTATTCGAACGGTACGGAGAAGGGATTCATGGCGCTGCAGGAGGTCGTCAGGAGAGTGGGCGAGCATATCGGGGATAGGGTTGAGTGGATGAAGATCGGCGAGTTCGCCGATCGCGTGATCGAAGAGGCACGAAGCTGAGAGGTCTGAGATGAAGGAACTGCTGGCCGTGAAGGGCGGGACGCCCACCATACCGGAGGGCGCGGTGAAGCCGTGGCCGCCGGTCGACGACGACGATCGCACAATGGTGCTGGCATCGCTGAATGGCACGAACCACGCGTTCGGCCCGAACTGCGCGGCATTTCAAGAGGAGTTCGCGGCCTGGAATGGCAACGCGTACGCCCTCACGACGAACTCGGGCACGGCCGCCCTGCACATGGCACTGGTGGCCGCGGAGTGCGGGTGCGGAGATGAGGTGATCGTGCCCGCGTACTCGTGGTCGTCGTCCGCCACCTGCGTGATGCAGCACAACGCGATCCCGGTCTTCGTCGATATCGATTTCGACACCATGAACATCGACGTCGGGAAGATCGAGGACGCTATCACTCCGAAGACGAAGGCGATGATCGCCGTTCATCTGCACGGCCTGCCGGCCGATATGGACGCGGTGATGGCGGTCGCGGACAAGCACGGGCTGAAGGTGATCGAGGACGCGTGCCAGGCCCACGGAGCGCGGCTGGGAGGAAGGAAGGTGGGCACGCTGGGCCACTGCGCCGCCTTCAGCTTCAACCAGAACAAGTGTCTCTCCGCAGGCGAGGGTGGCATGTTTGTCACCAATGATGCGGACATGCTGAAACGGGCGCAGGCGCTCTGGTCCTTCGGCGAAGCCAGCGCGCCCACCGGCCGGCGCGACTATCACGTATACGCGATGGGCTGGATGTACCGCAACAGCGATATCTGCGCGGCGCTGGGACGTGCCCAACTGCGCAAGCTGGATTCATACCTGGCAGTCCAGAAGCAGAACGCCGACTGCCTGAGCAGCGAACTGGCCGGAGTCAGCGGTCTGATCCTGCCGACAGTGCCGGACGGGTACACCCACAACTGGTACAACTACACCATCCGGTTCGACATGGATGCTCTGGGTCATGCCCACGATGCGGCCGAGTTCCGCGACGCGATTGTCTCCGCGCTGAGAGCCGAAGGCCTTGAGACGGGGATCTGGCAGGCATTCATCCTGCCGGCTATGACGGTCTTCCAGGCGAAGGACGCCTACGGCCATGGCTGTCCATGGAGCTGCCCTCAGTCTCGGCCGGTTGACTACCCGGTGGAGGACTTCCCGGTGGCCACGAAGCACCTGGCGGCGCACACCGGCATGACGACACCGCTGCGAACCCCGAATGGCACTGAGGTGGCGAAGCTGGTGGGAGCGGCGATCCGGAAGGTGATGACCAACCTCGACCAGTTGGGAGTCCGATAGGAACGGCGGGAGTTAGGCCGGCTTCTCGCCTTCAGCGCCGTGGGCGAGCCGCTCGGGCCGGTTGCCGAGCAGGCACTGAAACCATGGCGTGTATCGGAAGATGCAGACGACCGCCCAGAGGCCGTCTCGCCAGTTGATCTTCTTCCCGGCCTCGTAGGTGCGGCCGCGGTAGGAGATTCCGACCTCGAAAATGCGGACCCCCGGAATGTCCGCGACCTTCGCCACCATTTCCGGCTCGATCCCGAAGCGGTTCTCCTTCAGACGGAGCCGCTCGACCACCTCTCGCACGAGAACCTTGTAACCAACCTCCATGTCGGTGAGGTTGAGGTTGGTGCTGAGGTCCGAGAGGAGGGTCAGGAGCCTGTTGCCGACCATGTGCCAGAAGAACAGCACCCGGTGGGCGCTGCCGCTCTGGAAGCGAGAGCCGAAGACGGCGTCGGCTTCACCGCGCAGAATCGGCGTCAGCAGGCCGGGATACTCGGCGGGGTCGTACTCCAGATCGGCGTCCTGGATGATGATGGCGTCTCCGGTGGCGGCCGCGAGGCCGGTGCGCAGCGCGGCTCCCTTCCCCCGGTTGCGCTCGTGTCTCAACGACTGGCTGATCTGTCCGGAAAGGGAAGCGCATACCTCGTCAGTCCCATCCACAGACCCGTCATCGACGACGATGATCTCTTTCTCGATATCGCCGAGATCGACTGCACTCACTCGCGCCACTATCTGAGCGAGAGTGCCGCATTCGTTGTAGACCGGGATGACGATGGAGACCCTTCGAATAGTCCCGCTCACGTTCCGTCTCCAGGTCCGGTCGGAGCTTTTGTCGGCTCGGCGGCTGACGGCCGGTACACGAAGGCGACGGGCCGGCCGCGCCCGTCCCGGAAAGCGGCCGCGAGCTTCAGGTCCACTCCCATTTCCCTGGCGACGGCTGCGACCGCCTGAAAGCGGCCCGGTGTCGCCGAGATAGGCTCAGCGTGGAAGAGGAACACGCTCTCGCGGCTGCGCAGCGCCCCGCGCGCCTGCTGGCGAGTGAACTGGTATGGAGGCGCTTCGGTCAGCTCGAATATCTGGCGCACGCGCACCCGGCCCTGCGATAGCACCTCGAGATTCGAGTCGAACCCCCAGTCTCCCGCCAGGGGGTGCGCGACGCCATTCGCCATCAGATATGTGGCGAGGTCGCTGTGAGCGGAGGAGAAAAGGCCGACCCCGCCGGTGGCCGCCAGAGATCGCAGATAGCGCCGGTCGTTGCCGATATCCGCGGTAAGCTGCGCGGCTGCCAGCGCGACCAGCAGGACGAGAATCGCCAGCGAGCCGCGGCGCCGCCGCTTCGACCACGCCCGGCCGATGGCGGCCGCGATGATCACGGTCGTAAAAGGCAGCAGTATGACGAGATGCTTGGGTCCCAGCGTGGTGATGGTGAAGCAACTGGCAAGGACCATGACGGCAATGGCCATCAGAGAGAAGCGCAGCAGCCCGGTCTCCCGTTCGCGCCAGTGAAACGCCAGGCAGACTGCTGAAACCAGGAACAGCGGGAGCGCGACCGGGTTCTGCGGCGATATGCCGGTCCACGTGAGCCAGCTTCCGTCCAGAAGATGAGCGAATGAGCGGAATTGCGTCATCAGGTTCGTAAGGACATCGGCGTTCCTGACACCGTAAGTTGTGTGGGTGAGATTGGTCAAGATGGTGCGGATGGTCAGACCGCGCGACAGAGCGACGAACGCGACGAAGGGCCCGCAGCCGATGATGAAGCAGGTGATGCTCGCCGCGATCTGCCAGCGGCCGAGCTTTCGCAAGAGGTTCCTTGGCGCGATCAGCATGCTGGCCGCGAGTGCCGCCAGGAACCAGACGAACAGGATCTTCGTCGACAGCCCGACCCCCAGGAGAAACGACGCGAAGTAGAGCCAGCGCGATCTACCCCCGCGGCGCCATCGGTCGAGGCAAGCCAATGCGGCGGCTGCGACGGGAATCACGATGAAAGAGACGTGCAGGCCGTTGCGGCAGGCGAGCCAGAAGCTCGGCGTGGCCGCCAGCAGGAGCGCCGCGATCCATGCCGTTCCGGGGGCCAGCGCGCGGCGCGCCCAGATGAAGATGAAGACCAGTGCGGCGAGGCCGACCGCGAACTCATAGGCGCGCACACCGATGACGCCAATCCCAAGCACCCGGAGAAAGGGCAGCATCAGGTAGGTGGACGTCGGCCCCACATGATCGCACACCATGAGCGGCAGGCCGAGAGTCGCGGGACAGAGCGAGTATGGCCAGGGAGCGTATCCCTTGAGCAAGCGGACCGCGGGCGCAACGTCCAGCGCCTCGTCCTGATAGAGACCCGGCAGGCGGAGTTGCCACAGCCCGAGGACGGCGAACAGCAGAATGGCTAGAGCGAGGCCCACTGCGTCCAGCGCCGCGCCCCGCGCGGGCCCGTCTGGCGGCCGGCGCGCGGGACTTCTCGACGGCATTTCCAACGTGTCTGGCATCTCAGCGCGAGTGTGTTCGCCGAGGCGCGTGCCGGTACTGCCCGAGCGGATGGCTGACCGGATGTCAGCTCAGCTCAACTGAAGTAGGAGTGCGCCCACAACAGACGGAATCCATGCAGCATTGGAGGGAACGAAATGAAGAACTCGGGGAACGGCATGTCACGACGAGATTTCCTGCGTCAGGCCGCGGTCGGCACTGTTGCGGCCGCCGGGATGGCCTCCGGGGCTGGGCTGGCTGCAGGTGGCGGACCGGCAGGTCCGGATTCGGTCAAGGCAGTGTGGGACCTGCGGAAGGCATACAAGGAGACGACGCCAACCCGCGAGCGCATCTGTGTGAACGGCCTCTGGCGATGGCAGCCTGCAAGCGGCGGAACGGATGCAGTGCCTACCAGCGGCTGGGGCTACTTCAAGGTCCCCGGGTGCTGGCCTGGCATCACCGACTATATGCAGGTGGAGTCCCAGACTCTCTACCCCGACTCGAGTTGGCGGAATCAGGACCTGGGCGCTGTCACGACTGCCTGGTACCAGCGGGAGATCACCATTCCCCGCGAATGGGCGGGGAGGCGGATCGCTCTATACGGGGAGTACCTGAACTCCTATGCTACGGTCTACATCGACGGCAAGAAAGCGGGCGAGACTCGGTTCCCCGCGGGAGAAGTCGATCTCACCTCATTCTGCCAGCCCGGAGGGAGGCACGTTCTCAGCCTGGCCGTGGTGGCCATGCCGCTCAAAGCCGTCATGCTTTCGTATAGCGACACCGCCTCGGCCAAGGAGGTGAAAGGCTCGGTCGAGAGACGCGGGCTCTGCGGCGACGTCTATCTCGTCAGCACGCCCATGGACGCCCGCATCACTGACGTCAAGGTGGACACATCAGTGCGCAGGTCCGAGATCGCTGTCGAGGCCGCTCTCGCTGGCCTCGCCGCCGGCGCCGGGTACGCGCTTCGTGCTCGCATCACGGAGAACGGCGCCGCCGCCCATGAGTTCACCAGCGCGCGGTTCACCGCCGCCGACCTCAAGGCCGGGCGCATCCCGTTCACCGAGAAGTGGAAGCCGGATAAGCTGTGGGACACCTACACTCCCCAGAACACCTACGACCTCAGCCTTTCGCTTCTGAACGCCGCCGGCAAGGACCTGGATATCACCAGCCCAGTGCGCTTCGGTTTCC
>JBEKKD010000154.1:0-8509 GCA_050010895.1 Armatimonadota bacterium | reverse complement strand
AGGCCGCCGTATCTGAGCACGAGGGCTTTGATGATCCAGGCGATGAGCATGGGCATCCACACGAGGTGAATGGACCAGCTCGCGGAGAGGGCGTAGGCGACGGGGTGGAATGGCCATCCCATGAACGTGGTTCTGGCGGCGGCGAGCAGCATGGTGATGACGAAGCCGGCGCCGATGCCGAAGAACGCGCCGGGGTTGGGCTGAGTCGGGTTCTGGATCCAGGTCTGCAGGCTCTGGACCATCTCCACGCCGCGGGAGTCGCCGCCGTTCCACTTCGAGCCCACGCCCATGATGTAGGCGTAGTGCAGCCAGCCCCAGAAGACGGCGACGGCGCCGACGACGGTGGCCAACACGATGGCGGCGACCAGGGCGCGGCTGGAGGAGCGGGTGCGACGGGCCATCTGCACGCCTTCGATGCTGGTGCCGATGGGGTGGTTGCGGTAGGCGCGGTTGAACCACCAGAGCAAGCTGAGCATGGACAGGTCGGATTGGCGAAGCGCGGCGGTGCCGGCGACATAGGTGATGGTCTGGCCAGGACCGGCGAGGTGGAAGTCGTGAACGGGCGAGCCGAACTCGGCGCGGACCCTCGCCACCGCCAGCGATACCAGGTAGTAGATGACGAAGAAGAGCGCGGCGAGCGGCAGCGAGAGGCCGCCATGCACGGCGAATGCTACCAGCACCGCGATGCCGAGGACGATCCCGATGGCCGCGGTGCGGTAGCTCATGCCCTCGTTGCTGTCATCCACTTCGGAGGGCCGGCCGAGGATGCGAAGCCACACCTCACGGAAGTAGCGCCGCCCGATGAGCATGGGCCCAATGGCAATCGCGAGGTAGCCGCCGAACATCTGCTCGTTGACGTAGGGGAAAACAGTCTTCTCGGCCTCCGAGTAGCCCTGGCTGACTCCGGTGGCGGCGGCGATGACGAACATGAGCTTCCACCAGAAGAAAAAGAAGACGGAGGAGAAGAGGAGATCCAGCGGCATCAGAAACGCGATGCCGATCACCGCGGGGTAGAACGTGACGGGGAGCCACCCGATGCCGCTCCAGGGCAGGTCGGTGATGTAGTTCATCAGGTCGTTCGAGCCCCCGGCGTCCAGGGTGGGGGCGATGGAGAGGTAGGGGACGGAGGGATAGATGTAGTGGAGGCCGTTTACGAGGTCGATGGAGCCTGCGATGGCGAACCCGATCCACAGCAGCGGATTCCGCCACAGGGGCGTGCTGGGCTCACTCACCGCCATTGGAAGCTGGATGATGGGGAAGGTCAGGCGCTCCCGGTCGGCCCACTGAGAGCGCACGATGACCGACAGGCAGGCCATCACGAAGACCAGCACGGCCATGAAGCCGATCCACCAGAGCGCAGGGGTCAGCCAGGCGAGGACGGTGGGCCACTGGTAGAAGCTCGAGGAGCCGTTGTAGTAGCCGTAGAGGATGCTCTTGTCGCTGACCACCAGCCAGCGCGGCACATCGGCGAGGAGCAGGTCGTACCGGTTCTCGGGGTTGGCGAACCAGAATCCGTGGGTCATCACCGGGATCAGCACCTGCATTCCGTCCAGGCCCGCCAGCCCTGTCCCGATGGCGAGCATGATGTAGATGATGATCATCTCGCCCTGGTTGAGCGCCCACCGGGGCCGCAGCCTACGGGCTGCCGCGTTGGCGATGGCGAGGAAGAAGAGCACGAAGACCACGTTGAAGAACAGCGAGATGGTGGACGGGATGGGCCCGTGCGCGCTGATGTGCTCCATGTAGAGCACCCAGAGTGCGTTGAACGGCAGGAGGATCAGCCCGATGAGGAAGCCGCGCCAGACGCGAGGACGCCGGGGCCGCGCCGCCTGCCCGCTGTCGGCATCGCCAGACGCAGCCCCGCGGGCAAAACCCATCAGCACGGGCAGTCTCCCATTACCTGCGGCGGAGTCCACTCCGACCTTCAGCAAGTGTAATACCGCCGAGGCCCCGGGCTTCCTTCCCGCCTTCCGGCCTGGCTGACATCAGCCAGGCCCCCATGCGCCCCGAGGCGCAGGCAGATCGGCTCCTGCCCGACGAGTGGGCAGGGAACGCAAAAAGCATTCCCACTTCCGTGCAAGAGTAGGGAACAACTGAAGAAGAGGCACAGGCAACACATCGAGCGATCGTTTAGGCGCGGAGCGCTCTGCTCCGGGTCCTCGTACTCTGCTGGAGAGCGGAGAAGGGTGAAACGGGCAATGGGAACCTTTGGGTGGCGGCGCGGCCGAGGACGGCGCGCCGGCGTGACCATCATTGAAGTATTGGCGGCGGCGGTAGTCCTGGGGGTGGGCCTGGTCGGCGTCGGTTCCATGGTGACCTATGCCACCATCTCGCACCAGAAGTCGGTGAACTACACCGTGGCATCGGATCGCGCCTCGCAGGAATTGGAGCGGATCAGAGAGGCGACGTACACGGGCGCGCTCGTCAACACCGCCCTTTTTCCGGCTCCGAGCTACACGATCCTCAACGGCACCCAGGTTTCATTCGCCGTGTCCGATCTGAAGAATGGCGCCGGGACCATTACTCTGGATGATGACGTGCAAGCGAAAGTCATCAACCCGAACACCGGCCTCCCGTACAGCAATCTGAAGATCGCAACGGTCACCATCACCTGGAGCGGCGGCCATTTCCAGGGGGGCACCTACACAGCGGCTACCCTGATCGCCAATCGCCCGAAGTGAGGCTGAGATCCATGCGCGCACGACTGAGAGGCAGCAGATACCAGCGAGGGGTGACCCTCATCGAGCTGATGATCGCGGTCAGCGTGATGGCCGCGATGTTCTACAGCATCTCCATGATCTACTTCTCGGTGCTCAATATCTATAACAACGAGATCTGGAAGCTCCCGCCCTACGATGCTGCTACCGCGGCGGTGCAGAGGGTGTCGAAGGAGATCAGGGAGGCGATGCTGGTGGATGCATACGGGACGAACTGGGTGATCGTAGTTCTGCCCGAGAAAGACGCCAACTTCGACAACGTCCTGACCCTGGGCACCGATGGGCTGTACCACCTGTCAATGGGAGATGAGGTCCTCTACTACCTCTCGGACAGCTCCGGCTCAACGAACGCCACCGGGAACTGTCTCTGGAAAGCGATTGCGGCACAGGGCACCGATACCTTCGTTCCCAAGATCATGATCGCCGACAATATCCATCCGGAACTGAACCCGATCGATCCGAACACCGGGCAGCCCTATGCCATATTCAAGTACTGGCCGGACACCACCAGGCTGTGGGGCATAGAGATGTGGATGACCTCTACCACAACTGTCCACCAGAGCACAAAGACCCAGACGGCCCATGCGGAGAGCTTCCTGCGGAACCTCTAATGACTTTCGCCCAAAGAAGTAAGGGCGAAAGTCGTCAGAAGACCAGCGAATACCTGGAAGAAGACGTTCGCCCGATGTTACTTTGTTGGGCGAACGTCCGTAGGTGGAAGGGAGGCGGGTGTGCGAGCACATATTCGCGAGATGATGATACGAAATCGGCCGCGTGCGGATCGGGGGTTCGCTCTGATTGCGGCGGTGGCATTTTTGGTGCTGATCCTGGCTCTCGGGTCCAGCATGCTGGACCAAACGATTCAGGAACTGGGCACCGGGAGCCGAGTCAAGAAGGACACGGCTGCCTTCCATCTGGCGGAGGCCGGTATCGATTACGCGGCGTGGAAGATCTACAATGGAGGCGGGTCGACTCTCCCCGTGACCTGGACGCGGAGCAATCTCGGGACGGGGCCTTTCACGGTCACTGCCGACAAGTTCAACGGATCCTCGACGACGCTGGTGCTCGACTCTACCGGCACCACGCAAGCCCATCCCGCGGAGATCAAGGTGGTGGGGTACCTGATGACCGCCGGCGGCACGCAAGAGAACGCCGCCTTCGATTACGCTCTGTTCTCGAACGCCGCGCTGACCATAAAGGGCACTGCTACAGTCAACGGCAAAGTGATGGCGAACGGGAACGTCACAGTCAACGGCAACCCAACGGTGACCGGGTCCATTTCGTCGTCGGGCACGATTTCGGCAAAGAGCGGCTACACAGTCTTCCCCTATGTGCCGAAGATGTCCATGCCGGTAGTGGACGTCAACCACTACAGGAGCGAGGCGAGCGTCATTTTGCCTAACGGCTCGGACATCCCGACCACGATCGACGGGGTGGTCTTCATCGATGGTTCGGCGCAGATCAACGGCACCAAGAAGATCACCGGCAAGGGTGTGATCGTGGTGACCGGAGACGTGATCGTGAACGGCGGCGCCGTGGTTGACGTGAACTCCGGCTCGGAATTCGCGATCGTGACCACTGGTTCGATCCGCACAAACGGGAACTGCACCATCAACGGATTCCTGTATGCGCACAACGTGACCGCCAGCGCCGACTTCACCGGCAACGGCACCGCGAACCTTACCGGCGGGGTGGCGGCTGACGTGGTCGACAAAGCCAACGGGAACATCACCATCACCTACAGGCAACCTACAGTCGAAATGCCGGGGGCGCAGGGCGCGCCGCCGCAGTTCGCCGCGGTCTCGTGGCGGCGGGTGAAGTAGCCGCCTGACGACGCTCTCCACAGCCGCAGCCTTATCGCTGCGACGGTTTCCGTCCCAGGCACCGGCCTTTGCCGCTGCTTCAGGTACTTGACGCGGCTCCGCAGGGGGGAATATACTCTTAGATGCTGTCCGCCTTCCGTCATTGCTCGTGGTGGGAGCCATGGCATAGCTGGGCGGACTCTGTTTTTCCGAGAGGAATCCTTCATGATCGTCGAGGCACGGACCCCTACCAGGATCGACCTTTCCGGCGGCACTCTGGACCTGTATCCGCTGTACCTGTTTCTGGACGGCGGCGTCACCAACAACGCCGCGATAGACATCTACAGCAATGTCTGGGTGGAAACGCGTGGTGATTCCGAGATCCACCTGAAGTCCTTGGACACCGGGAAAGAGCTGCAAGCCCCGTCCGCCGACGAGCTGCCTCTCGATCAGGATCTGGCGTTCGTGGCCAGAGTCGTCAAGTTTTATGCTCCAAGAGCGGGTGTGAACGTCACCACCCACAACTCGACCCCGTATGGCTCCGGCCTGGGCGGTTCCTCTTCGCTGCTGATCGCGCTCAGCGGGGCGCTGGACCGCCTGAACCGGACACAGATGGACCCGAAGCAGTTCGTCGACATCGGGGCCAACCTGGAAGCGCAGTCGATCGGGATCCCGACCGGGAAACAGGATTACCTCGCCGCGCTGTATGGCGGCGTGAACTGCTTTCATTTCAACGTGGACGGCTGGAGGCAGGAGCAGCTGATCGCCCATGAGGAGCGGCTGGCAGAGCTGGAGTCCCGCATCCTCCTGAGCTTCACCGGACGCTCCCATTTCTCCGGGGCAAACAACTGGAGCATGCTCAAGCGGTTCATGGACAATGCCGAGAGCTCGCGAGAGAACATGCAGATCATCATGGCGACCGCGGAGCAGATGCGCGCCGCGCTGCTGGAGTTCGATATGGATCGCTTCGTGCAGCTTCTCGACGAGGAGTGGCAGCATCGCAAGCAGCTAGCCGAGGGTGTCACGAATCCGGCCATCGACGACATGGTGGATGCTGCCAAAGCGGCTGGTGCGTACGCCTCGAAGATCTGCGGCGCGGGCGGGGGCGGCTGCATGATCACCGCGGTCCCGAAGGACAAGAGGCAGGCTGTAGAGGCGGCTCTGACGAAGGCCGGAGCGACGGTGATGCCGTTCAGGATTGCACGGCAGGGGCTGACCATAAAAGAGATGTGATGCCGCGCGGGGAATCGCCCGCGGGTTCCCACGTCAGGTCTACAAACACCACCACGAGGAGGCGAAGCGCCGGTAGCTCGTCCGTCCGGCGCCGATGAGAGCAATGCCCGTTTATGAATATGTCTGCGATGACTGCGAGCACTCGTTTCAGCAACAGCGCACGGTGACCGAGCGCCAGACGGCACGGTGCCCCAAGTGCAAGGGCACTGGCCGGAAGGTGATAGGGGCCGTGGGGATCATCTTCAGGGGCTCAGGGTGGCACTGTACGGACTATCCCAAGCCCGACGACAAGAAGACGTCGAGCTCGGAGGACAAGGCTCCGAAGACGTCAGGCCCGGAGGACAAGGCCCCGGCCGCGGCTGCGAAGTCAGACTAGCCGCGGGGAGGGGGTCGCCTCTCTCCGGTCGGCGAGCGCGGGGTTGGAGGGGGCGGACGCCGTTGTACATTCGGGCGGGGCGTTTCCAACTGCAGGAAGCCGCCCCGGAGCTAACGGCGTCCTCTCCATGCGTTTCTCGGGGCGTTCCGAACTACACGGAGCCGCCCCTGAACTGCGTCGAAGCCGCATGGGGGCTAGGTCGTTGCGGTCTGCTCCACCATCTCCAGGAAGACTTCGGTGAGGTTCGGGTCGAGCACGGTGCCGGCCACCCGACGGAGCTCCTGAATGGCTTGGCGAGGGGAGAGGGCCGGCTTGCCGGGGGAGCCGGTCTGCAACCGGTCGTACAGATTCGCTATCGCCAGCACCCGCGCCAGGAGGGGGATATCCTCTCCTGCTCTCCCCTCGGGATAGCCCTTTCCATCCCAGCGCTCGTGGTGATATCGTACCGGCGCCAGCGTCGGTCCAAGGAATTCCACCGGCTGCAGGATGCTGATGCCGATCAGGGGGTGCATTCTCACCAGGATCTCTTCAGTCATGTCCAGGTGCCCGGAGCGCGCCAGCGACTCATCCGTGAGGCCGATCTTGCCGATGTCATGGAGGGTGGCGGCGAACCGGAGCGTTTCCATCTGCTCGCCGGTGAGCTGAAGCGCCCGGCCGAGCTGGAGCGCGTAATCCGTCACCCGCTCTGAATGGCCCATCGTGTAGGGGTCTTTGGCCTCGATCGCCCGCGCGAGCGCGCTGACGGTCTCGAAGTAGTTCTTGCGCAGGTCCTCGTGCAGCCTGGCGTTATCCAGAGCGACGGCTGCCTGCTCGGCGAAGGCCTGCAGCAGACGGCGCTCGCGAGGAGACCAGCGGTGACGAGCGCCGGAGTAGACCCTGAGCACGCCGAAGGCCTCGTTTGCTCGCCGCAATGGCAGGCAGAGGAGGGACACTAGCCCTTCCTTCGCGGCCTCCTCGCGATAGCGGATGCGAGGGTCGTGGCGCACGTCCAGAATGGTCATGGTGCGGCCCCCGATCACCTCGCGATCGACCGCGCTCTCCGAGAGACGCACGGGGCCTTTGCTCAGGTAATCGAGGCTAAGCCCATAGCTCGCGGCCGCCGTCAGCTCGTTGCGCTCGCGGTTGAGCAGCCGGATGGAGCATGCCTTTGCCGCGGTGATGCGGACCGCGGTCTCGGTGATGGTGCGAAGCACCTGGCTGGGGCGAAGGGAGGCGTTCACCGATCGCGAGATCTCGAAGAGGCTGGCAGCGTCGGCCCTGCGCTCTTCCAGCTTGTCGAAGAGCCGGGACGTGGTGAGGCCAATGAAGTAGAACAGGATGAGGCGGATGACGATGTCCTTCATCGGCTGGGGGGCGCCCTCGACGACGTCGAGAGGGAGCAGGGCGGCGAGGAGAGCGGCGGCGAACGCGGTGACGATGCCGCCCATATCACCCAGGAGGTAGCTCGACAGGATGATGGGGATGTAGAAGAAGTGGATGAAGCTGCTCTGCGTGCCGCCATCGAGGTAGGCGACCCATGTGATGAACACCAGCATCAGAGCGAGGCCGATGCCGATCAGGACTGCTGACCAGTTGCGCAGTATCCGATTCATGAGTGCTGTATCAGGGCCGGGCGACTTCAGTCCGGCCCGCGCGGCGGATCCTGTTAGGGACGTTCGCCCAATGAAGCAACATCGGGCGAACGTCTTCTTTCAGGCATTCGCTGGTCCTTTGATGACTTTCGCCCTTACTTCTTTGAGCGAAAGTCATTAGGGACTTCGAATAGCAATTGGTCCGGCGAGGAGCGAAACCCCCAATGCACGGCCCCATACTCTTTCCATAGGCCGGCGGCCTTGACCTTCGTCAGCGTCGCGGGGTGTGACCGGGTTGCCTGGGTGCAAGCGCTCCTGATGGAGAGGGAGTCGCCTCCCTCCGGTCGGCTCCGCAGGCCTTGATCCCTCGCATAACTCGCCCCTTTCCGTCAGGTGACGGACGAGTCGCTCGGGATGACAACTCCGTGTTCCTGATGGAGAGGGAGTCGCCTCTCTCCGGCCGGCTCCGCCGGGCGCGCGAGGAGTTCGTGAGGCGCAGGAGACACATCGCCTGAGGCGACTGAAGCTTCTGCCCTACAAACTGCCCAACCCAAGGAGGTGGCGATGCCGGCGCGCGAGGCGCGCGCGTTCGCGCTGCGACCCGCCGGCCGCTACGATCTGCGGAGGCAGGGGCCGGCCCAGAATCACAGAACCTCGTCGGGGGCCGACTGCGGAAATGGCGGGCCAGCCCACTGTCGGCCTCTGAGCGCCCGGAAAACGCCTGGGGCGAGGTCTTGACGGGAGGCAGTTTGTATGCTAGGGTATTGCGTTTTCATGTCGATTGCGGGGAGGTGAACCGAAGGGCGGCGG
>JBEKKD010000153.1:0-11378 GCA_050010895.1 Armatimonadota bacterium | reverse complement strand
AAGGTCGTGACGATGCCTACGTAGCCGGACGCAGGGTCCTTGGCGTTCCAGTCACGAGCGATCTGCTCGGCATACCGGAAATCGAGCACGGGGTAGAAGATGGGTTGCTCGGGGAGACGCGGAGGGAAAGCCTTGTTCCCAGACTCCATTATCAGCTCTGCTTCGCCAAGGCCAACTGGCCTGTAGAGGGCGATGGTTTCCATAGGTGGGTGGCTTTTGGACTTCAGGGCCGGAGCCCGCGGGATCGGCTCCGCGCGCCTTGCCGCCGGTGCACAGTCCCAGTGGAATGCGCCTCAGGAATTGTGACGGACCGTCGGCTGTCGCTGCAATGGATGAGTTGGGTTTGGATCATCGGTGCCCCTCGCTGCCGGGCGTCTTCTGTGTCTGCACTCACAATACCTGCTGTAAGAAGCTGCGCCGGCTCCGCTTTGTCGCCGCCCGCCCCGCCAGAG
Source organism: Armatimonadota bacterium (assembly GCA_050010895.1). GTDB lineage: Bacteria > Armatimonadota > Hebobacteria > Hebobacterales > Hebobacteraceae > JBEKKD01. Next base: position 10,926 of record JBEKKD010000153.1, on the reverse strand, counting down.
GCGGATGGACCCCTGGCCAACGGGCTCCCTCAGGGATGGCGCAAGAACGACGGGATTCTTCGCTTCGCTCAGAATGACAGTGGGGTCGCCCCTGGGGGGCGAGGGCTCGCCGCGCGCTTCGCAGCGGTCCTGCTGGTCCGCTGCTGGCTTGCGCGGCTGAGGTTGGCAACCCTTCGACTCCGCTCAGGATGAACGCCGGGGGGAGGGATGGCAGGCAGGATGCCTGCGCTCCAAAGGTGAACGGCATTCGGGGCGTTCCGAACTGCACGGAGCCGCCCCGGGATTGCCACACCAGAGGCTGCGTTGCTTCGCAGCCGCAGCTGGTGTCGTCGGGCGACTACCGTCGCCCTGCCTCCCCGCCTGAGGCGGGCAGGCCTCGCAATGACAGATGGGGCCGCGGGCTACTTCGCCTCCCTGAAGAACACTGGGTTGGACCAGGCGTAGCGGGATTCGATGTCGCGGCATTCGATGCGGAGGTAGTGTTCGTGGCCCCCGATGTGATAGGTGGCGGTGTCGATGGTGGGGGTGGTCATGGCGAAGAAGCTTTGGCCGTAGCCGCGCTGGGCGACGAAGCTGATTTCTTTGGCAGGCGATGTGTGAACAGTTACGGTCTTATCAGCGATGCTGATGTCGTGGATGGTGGGGCCGAATGAGGAGTAGAAGAGGCCGTCGCGAATGGAGTTCAGGAGGGCTTCACGGGTCAGCTCGGGGGCTTTGACCATGGTCCAGGCAATGGCGGTGTCGGTGGGATTGGTGTCTTCGACGCGGTGGTGGGAATCATCCACGGCGAAGCCCCACATGCGGCGGTCACGGCCGAGGACGTCGTCCCAGTGGATGGTGGAGAAGCCTTTGGCGAGGTCGAAGTAGCAGCCGGTGTTGAAGATCTCGATGCCGAGGTGGCCCTGGTCGCGCATTAGGTCCTGAATGACGAGGCCCGACCAGTAGGGATGGGCGACGAAGGCATCGCCGCCGTGATCTTTGGCCCACTGGATGGCCTGGGGGACGGTGGGGTGCGTGGGCACGGGGCCGATGGTGGAGAGGGCGAATGCGACGACGTGGAAGGATTCGCCGATGTCGGAGCGATCGCCGTCGAACTCGACGCCGTCGAGGAGAAGGAAGTCGTCATCGCCGGCATGGGGGACCTGGGTGATGACGCCGTGATCGGTGAGGGCGAGGAAGTCGTAGTCGCGGGCGCGGTAGGCGCGGATGCAGTCCTCGGGGGAGAGGAGGCCGTCGGAGGCGGTGGTGTGGGTGTGGAGGTTGCCTTTGAACCAGTGGCCGGGAGCGGCGAAGGGGTTAGCGAAGTGCATGGTGGCTCCTAAGCTTGATGTGCGTGTTTTTGGGACGCAGATGAACGCGGATGCTCTTGGTCGCCCCTGCGGGGCGAGGGCGGGTTATCAACCCGCCCCACTGGAGGGGGTCGCCTCTCTCCGGTCGGCTCCGCAGGTCTTGATCCCTCGCATAACTCGCTCCCTTTGGCGCGTTCGGGCGGGGCGTTCCGAACTACACGGAGCCACCCCTGAGCTACGCCCGAGCCGCGCGAGGGTCGGCGAGTCGCTCGGGATGACAGTCAGGTTACGACGCGGGAGGATGGGGACCCTTTCGTCAGAATTGAGGACGGGCGCGGGCGGCCGGGTGGAATGACGGCGGCGCGGTGTTTGGCCAGGGGAGTGATGCGACATGAAAGTGACCGTGATCGGGGCGGGGAGCATCGGGTTCACGCGGGGGATCGTGCACGACATTCTGTGCGTGCCGGAGTTTGCGCGCACGGAGTTTGCGTTCACGGATATCAGCGAGCGCAATCTGGACATGGTGTACCAGTTGGTGAAGCGGGATGTGGATGCGGCGGGGCTGCCGGCGAGGATCACGGCGACCACGAATCGGCGGGAGGCGCTGACGGGCGCGAACTACGTGTTTTCGGTGGTGCGCGTGGGGGGACTGGAGGGGTTTGCGACGGATATCGACATCCCGCTGACGTATGGGGTGGATCAGTGCGTGGGGGATACGCTGTCGGCGGGCGGGATCATGTATGGGCAGCGGAACATCCCGGTGGTGCTGGAGTTCTGCGAGGACATGGGCGAGGTGGCGGCGCCGGATTGCCTGTTCGTCAACCATGCGAATCCGATGGTGATGAACATGTGGGCGGTGAACGAGTACACCGGCGTGCGCAACGTGGGGCTGTGCCATGGGGTCGAGGGTGGGCACGCGATGATCGCCGACGCGCTGGGACTTCCCAAGGATGAGGTCGATATCATCTGCGCGGGGATCAACCACCAGACCTGGTACATCAGCATCAGGCACAAGGGCAGGGACCTGACGGGGAAGCTGCTGGCGGCGCTGGAGGAGCATCCGGAGTATAGCCGGACGCAGAGGGTGCGGATCGACATGCTGGCCGTGGTATCGGAAGCGGCCGGACGAGATCATGACGTGGATCGACGAGGATTTCACGTCGTGGATTCACGGCGAGACGGGGGGATATCTGCGGGTGTGCACGGAGAACCGGGGCTGGTTCGAGACGGATTTCCCGGAGTGGATGAAGCAGCCGCCGATGAAATACGGGCCGGGGACGCGGGGCACGGAGCACGGCTCATATATCATGGAGGGGCTGGAGACGGGGCGCATCTATCGCGGGCATTTCAACGTGGTGAATCAGGGCACGATCAGCAATCTGCCGGCGGACGCGATCGTGGAAGTGCCGGGCTACGTGGATGCGAACGGCATCAACATTCCGCGGGTGGGCGATTTGCCGCTGGGGTGCGCGGCGGTGTGCAATGCGAGTATCAGCGTGCAACGGCTGGCGGTGGAGGCGGCGGTGCACGGCGACGATATGCTGCTGCGACAGGCGATGATGATGGACCCGCTGGTGGGTGCGGTGTGCAACCCGCCGGAGATCTGGCAGATGGTGGACGAGATGCTGGTGGCGGGCGAGCAGTGGCTGCCGCAGTATAAGAAGGCGATCGCGGATGCGAAGAGGCGGCTCAAGTCCGGGAAGTTGATTCCGACGAAGGAGTACAGGGGGGCAGCGCGATTGCACGTGCGGACGCCGGAGGAGATGCGGGCCGCGAGGGGGTAATGCACAGGTTACCAACCTGTGCCACGGGGGTTCGGTAATGCACAGGTTACCAACCTGTGCGCGGGCGGCCGGGATTGATTAAGGAGTGGCGTCCGCAAGGCGGCCGCCGATTTCGATGTGGTAACGACGTGATCCTTCGCTTCGCTCAGGATGACAGATGGGGCGTCGGGGCTGAAGCACCGACGCAATGGGGCGAAGGGCCTAGCCACTCGCAATGACAGCGGCTACTTCCTGAACTGCGGCAGGTACTGCGCCTGGGCGGAGAGCAAGTCGTCCGCGAGCTTCGTCGCCTGATCTATCGACTCTACCGAGCCGTCGAGCAGTAGCGCCTGGATGAACTTGTCCCGGCTGCCTTCCAGGGCCGCGTCCACAATCGTTTCGACCCACGCCAGGCGCGTCGCCAGCGTGCCCACCAGCCCCGGGGACATGGGCGGCTGCGCGATGGGCTTGATCCCGGATGCGTCTGCGACCGCCGGACTCTCCAGGATGGCGTCATCCGGCAGGTTCGGGACTTGCCCGCGGTTGGGCATATTGGCGGAGTAGACGCGCCCCGCGTCTTTGCGGATGCTGTCGATGATGTCCACGACCTGCTCGTGCTCGCCGCCGCTGCGGCCGAAGTAGTCCGCGGGCAGCGGGTCCTTCGACAGCGCCACCGCACGCATTTCCTGGAACCCCCTGTCCCCCGAGGCGATGGTATTTTCGAACCGGTAGCCATCCACGCCGAGAGTCTGGCCATAGAAGCTCTTCTCTTTCGCGAACAGGCGAGGGAAGAACTCCGTCACGTGGCGGTCGTTGCATGCGGGGTAGGCGTTGAACAGCAGAGTCAACTGCCAACTGAACGGGTTATAGGAATCGAGAGACGACTGCCAGGAGGCGGCGCCGGCCTCCGCGGATTTCTTGCCGAGTTTGGCGACCGCCTTGGGGAACTCGGCGAGCTTCTTCTCCGCCACCTTCCGCAGTTGCGGCATCGCGTCGGCGCCGTCCACCCGCACCTCGATGAACCAGGTCAGGTGGTTCACCCCGACGGCGGTGTACCTGAAGCGATCGAGGCTGACATCCAGGTGCCCGGCCAGCTCGTGGGCGACGTGGAACACCCCGTGGCACAGGCCCGTCACATTCGCGCCCGTCGCCTTGCGGATCGCCCGGCAGACCGGGGGCATCGGGTTGCCATAGTTGAAGAAGAGCGCGGTCGGCGCCAGGTCGAGCACGTCTTTCGCCACCGCGACCATCGCCGGGATCATCCGCAGGGCGCGCGAGGTACCGCCCGGCATGACGCTGTCCCCGACGGGCTGGAAGATGCCGTACTTGCGGGGGATGAACACGTCCTGTTCCCATGCCCGGCGGCCGCCGACCCCGACGGTACAGATGACCACGGTCGCGCCCTTCAGCACGTCGCGCCGATCGGTGCTCGCGGTCACTTCGATCGCCACCTTCTTCGCCTGGATCAGCTTCCGCGCCAGCCCCTCCGCAACGGCCAGCGCCTCGGCATCGATATCGACCAGCCCCAGCTCCATATCCCACTCGCGCTGGAGCAAGTCCGCGACCAGCCCTCTGGTGAAGCTCGCGCTCCCGGCTCCGATCAGAACGACCTTCTCTCTCATGGTTCTCACCTGTGAGAGAAGGTACTTCGCCCTGAGGGAGGCGCCTCCCTTTGGTCGGCTCCGCAGGTCTTGATCCCTCGCATAACTCGCCCCTTCGGGAGGCGAGTCGCTCGGGATGACAAGAGGGTCGCCCCGCCTCCCCGCCTGAGGCGGGCAGGCCTCGCAATGACAAGCGGAGTGGCGTCCGCAGGCGGACGCCGACTATTGTATGGATTCCTCACTTCGTTCGGAATGACAGAGGGGGTGTCGGAGCCGGCCTTCTTCGTGGAAGCTTAGTAGGACGTGAGCGCCGACGCAACAAGCAATGACAGGCCGGAGGCGGAGGGAACGGCACCTCAGCGCTGCTGCGCTGAGCCACGGGCGAGACGCCCGTGCCACTGGGGAGTGGATAGCGACGGAGGGGCGTCGGGGGTGACGCAACGGAGCAGAGGCAGGCTGGAAGCCTGCGCTCCAGAAAGCGGAGTGGCGTCCGCGAGGCGGACGCCGATGATGGTGTGATGACGGCGTGATCCCCGCCCGAGGCGGGCAAGCTTCGCTTCGCTCAGGATGACAGATGTGCCCACTGAAGGGCGACGGGGCGTTTCCAACTGAGGGAAGCCGCCCCGGGACTGCCACGGCCGCCTCGTCTCCATTGGAGACGAGGCGGCTCGCAATGACAGTGTGGCTTCGTCCGCTTCCCTACCACCCGAACCGTATGGAGAACTCGCTGAACTCCGCCCTGAGCCCTTCCCAGTTCACCACCACCTCTCGCACGCGGGCGCCGACCGGTCCCCTCTTCAGGTCCGCGAGGAACTCGTCGAGCAGCGCGCGATCGCCCTCGGCCACGACTTCCACATCGCCATTGCCGAGGTTCTGCACGTATCCGGCCGCGCCGTAGGCCTGCGCGCGCTGCTCCGCGAAGGCGCGGAACGCCACCCCCTGCACCCTCCCCCTGATGATGGCACGAAACCTCGCCGGCCCCGTCATGATCTCCACTGGCAGACGCTTTCGATGTCAGCGGCGTGCATCGGCGACTTCAGGGGCCGCTGCTACAACCTCCTCCGCAACGCCTCCTCGGCCGTCACATTCACGATCTCTCCGAAGTAGAGGCGGTGGTAATCGCCCCTGGGATAGGCCGACCTGTTCAGCTCCTTCACGAGCGTCTTCGACAGCACGTCATTGACGTGCGCGACCCGGCATTCGTAGTGGAGCACGCATTCCTCGATGATCGGCGACTTCACCCTTTGGCTTGCGGCCGCGGTCAGCCGCGCCTCGGTGAGCTTATCGTGATCGCGCCCCGACACCGTCCCGCAGAACGTCGCCACATCGACGAGCTTTCTCGGCAGCAGGTTTACGGTGAAATCGCCCGTCTTCTCGATACACTGATAGGTGTACCGCGACGGCCGGACCGGCACCACGAAGATCGGCTTCCCCCAGTAGATCCCGATCGACCCCCACCCGATGGTCATGGCATTCGGCCGCTTCTTCCCATCGAGAGACACCAACAACAGCCCCGGGTGCGACAGCCCCTCCACCGTCTCTCTCAGATACTCGTTCGGCCCGACCTGCGTCTTCGCCATCATCTCTCTCCCATTGATCTGTGTTGGCTCTCTTCGGTTCTCAAAACTACACCGACTCGTTCCGTCGGGCACGGGTTTGCCTCTGCCACTGACGCTCATCGGTGGCTACCACGGTTCGCCGTCCTGCTTTACAAGCGCCTCCACCATCACCACCAGATTCTCCAGTGGAATATCACTTCCCAGACTGTGCGAGGGCGCCATGATGAATCCGCCGCCCTTGCCGACATGCCGGATCAGCCGCTGCAGCTCCCGACGCAGGTCGTCCGGGGTGCTATCTGGCAGCAGGTGCTGCACGCTGACCCCGCCGTGAAGCGCGATGTCCCTCCCATACTCCTTCTTGACCCAGTAGATATCCATGACATCGGGCTGCACCGGGTTCAGGCAGGTGAGCCCGACCTCTATCAGGTCGGGGATGATCTCCGCCACATCGCCATCGGAATGCAGCAACGTCGTCTTGCCGTATGACAGCGCTCGCTGCACCATCCGCGCGAACCGCGGCTTGATGAATCGCCGCCACAGCTTGGGCCCCATGATGAGTCCGCGCTGCGACCCCCAGTCGTCGCCGAATCGCACGCTATGGAATGGGTACTTGCACGCCCGATCGATCAGCGCCAGGTTGAACTCGCAGATTCGGTCGAGCAGCTCATCCGCGAACTGGGGATGCTCCACCATGTCGAGCAGAAAGCTGTCGATCCCGCGCAGCGTCCAGGCGCGCTCGTACAGACTGAACCCGATCCCCCAGCTCACGTAGAGGTCGGGATATTGGGCGATCTGCGCCTCCATCGCATCGAACAGGCCCGGCACCCTCGCCGACGGAAACTCATACCCGCGCAGGGTCGCCTCCTTCAGGATCGGGTCGCGCACCATTCCGATTTCGCCCGGGAACGAGTCCTCCCAGATCACCCCGAACGCGTCGGTGTAATGCCGATCGTCCACTCGCTGATGGGTCTCGGGATACGCCGGGCCGACGTGCGCCATATGGGGCACCAGGCTCCGCCCGAAATCCGGATCTCCGCTGACCGCCGCCAGCCGCTGCCGCAGATCATCGCCGAGGTAGAGATCATACGGGCAGAAGTCCGTCTCCTCATGCGCCAGGGCGCGCCGCACCCGCTCTCTCGCCGTCATCGCATCCTCCAGGCACTGCAGTTCTCTCTCAACCCTCCGCAACCTTCGCGCGCGGCGCCGGCGGGCGCCTGCGGGTCCGGGCGTGCTCGTCCGCGATTATAGCGTCCCGATGAAAGGTTCCCCTTGCCGGTTCGCAGAACCCCTTGAGCACGGCCGGCGCGGGAAGACGCCGATCCGATTCAAAGTCGGGGGCTTCGCACGTGAAACTGAGGTTCATCCCCAGAGAAGAGAGATTCTTCGAGCTGTTCACCTCGGCCGCCGACAACGTGGTGAAGGGGGCCGGCCTGCTGCTCGAACTGGTCACCTATCCGGACCGCGCAGAGACCCTCCGCCGTGAGATCGAGGAGGTCGAGCACGAGGGTGACATCACCACCCACGAGATCGCCGACCGCCTCAATCGCACCTTCGTCACCCCCTTCGATCATGAGGACATCCACGACCTGGCCGGGCGCCTCGACGACATCCTGGACGACATCGAGGCCACCGCCGATCGCATGTTCCTGTACGAAGCGGGACACCCCAGCGACGAGATGATTCATCTGGTCAAAGTGCTTGCCGACGCGACCGCCGTCGTCCAGAAGGCCGTGCACTGCCTGCGGGATCTCAAGAACTCCCGGCGCATCCTCGATTACTGCATCGAGATTCACCGCCTCGAGAACGTCGGGGACGAGGACAGCCGGCTGGCCCTGGCCAAGCTCTTCAAGGGGTCCGACGCCATCCACGCGCTGAAGTGGAAGGAGATTTACGATCACGTCGAGGACGCGCTCGACAAGTGCGAGGACGTCGCCTCCGTCGTCGAGAGCATCGTCGTGAAGCACACCTGATCCCGATGCCAGAAGCCTCCCTCTACGTCGTCTTCATCTGCGCAGTCGCTTTCGCTTTCGATTTTCTGAACGGTTTTCACGACGCCGCGAATTCCATCGCCACGGTGGTATCGACGCGCGTTCTGAGGCCGATCTACGCGGTGGTGTGGGCTGCGGCATTCAACTTCATCGCCGCGTTCGGTTTCGGAGTCCACGTCGCGAACACCATCGGCACGGGCATCGTTCATGCCAATGTCATCAATAACGATGTCATCCTGGCGGGCCTGGTCGGGGCCATCGCCTGGGATATCTTCACATGGTATCTGGGGCTGCCCACCAGCTCGTCTCACGCCCTCATCGGCGGCTTGTGCGGGGCCGCCGTGATACAGTCGGGACTGCATTCACTGGTGGTGTCGGGCCTGGCGAAGATCACCGCGTTCATCGTGCTCTCGCCGGTGATCGGCATGATGCTGGGGTACGCCACGCGGATGATGGTCAGCCGGATCTTCTGGCACACGTCGCCGAAGGCGACCGCGCCGTATTTCCGCCGCCTCCAGCTTTTTTCGGCCGCCCTCTACAGCCTCGGCCACGGCACCAACGACGCGCAGAAGACGATGGGCGTCGTCGCCATCCTTCTCTTCACCAACGGCTACCTGACGGAGTTTCACGTGCCGTCGTGGGTGATCCTGGCGGCCGGCGCATCCATCGCGCTGGGGACCACCGCAGGCGGCTGGCGGATCGTGAAGACGATGGGCATGAGGATCACGAAACTCCAGCCAGTGGACGGCTTCTGCGCCGAGATTTCCGCGGCCGTCTCGCTCTTCGGGGCCTCCTGGGCGGGCATCCCCGTGAGCACCACTCACACCATCACCGGCGCCATCGTCGGGGTCGGGTCCACGCGGCGGCTCTCGGCTGTCCGGTGGGGGGTCACTCTCGGGGTGGTGTGGGCGTGGGTCCTCACCAGTCCCGGCTCGGCCCTCATCGCCGCCCTCACCCGCGCGGCGCTTCATCTGATTAGGTAGGGCCGGGCTAGGAGCTGAGGTCTGCGACCGAGGATGGTGCGGCTGGGTCCGGGAAACGGCCACCGCACTGTCGCCTACGCGATCTTAACGGCGGCGGCCGGCAATGCCTCCGCCTCGAGGGTAGAAAGGTCGAGGCGCTCGGACGCGTGCTGGATGTCTATGCCGACGATGTTGCCCTGCTCATCCAGGTCGATCACAACGCCATCTGCGATCTCACGAGAGTCCGCGCCGGGCTTCGAGGTGAGGTCAATGTACAGCGAATCTGTTTCCGGGTAATAGTGCAGCTTCATCGGGCTCTATCCTCTGCGCCCCCGAATTCTTCTGCCACGACAACGGAACGCCTGCCGTCTGTCATGAGGAAGTCGCCTCTCTCCGGTCGGCCCCGTTGAAAAGCGAAGAGGCGAGGAGTCCCGTTCGCTGCGCTCAGGGTAAACTCCGGGAACGGCAAAGCGTCTAGACGCGGATGAACGCGAGCCGCGCGCTTCGCTGGCGCGGCTGTGATGACGCAGATGATCGCCCCTGCGGGGCGAGGGCGGGTTACCAACCCGCCCCACTGAAGGGACCCTGGCGTGCCGCCGAACTGCAGGCGGCATCGCTTTCCGCGCGTTCGTCGGGGCGTTCCGAAGTACACGGAGCCGCCCCTGAGCTGCGCCGAAGCCGCACGAGGGGTTGCGAGTTGCTCGGGATGACGGTTCTGTGTTTCGGCAAACAATGCCGTTGCCGTTTGCGTCGGCCAGTGCTATGATAGCGTCCGCCGCATCGATCACAGCCCGGGTCGACCCGTTCGGCCCGTTTTCCTAAAGGAGACGCAAGGTGTCGGAGCCCAGCGCAGACCCCCGCTTCGCGCACCTTCACGTTCACACCGAGTACAGCCTCCTCGACGGGGCTTGCCGCGTCGATGACCTCGCCGCTCTCGCCGCTCAGTTCCGCCTCACCGGACTCGCGATCACCGATCACGGCGTCATGTACGGCGTGGTCCCGTTCTACAAGGCCTGCCAGAAGCGGGGCGTGAAGCCCATCATCGGGTGCGAGGTGTACGTCGCCGCTCGCAGCCGATTCGACCGCGAGGCCAAGGCCGATTCCGAGCGCGGCCACCTGGTCCTGCTGGCCGAGAACAAGACCGGCTATCACAACCTGATGGCGCTCGTGACCGACAGCAGCGTGGAGGGGTTCTACTACAAGCCGCGCGTCGACCGCGAACTCCTCAACAGGTATCGAGAGGGTCTGATTGCGACCGGCGCCTGCCTCAGCGGGGAGATCCCCGTCCTCATCCAGCAGGACCGGGAGGACGAGGCGCGGCGTCTCGCCGGCGAGTACCGGGACCTGTTCGGCCCCGACCGGTTTTTCCTGGAGCTTCAGGAGCACGGGATTCCCGCCCAGGCTCGGGTCAACGTCGCTGAGGCGCGTCTGGCCAGGGACCTGGGCATCGGCCTCATTGCCACCAATGACGTTCACTATTGCCGCCAGGAAGACTGGCGCAGCCACGACGTTCTGCTGTGCGTGCAGACCAACTCCACCGTCGACGATCCGAAGCGGCTGCGCTTCGACAGCGATCAGTTCTACCTCAAGTCGCCGGGCGAGATGGCCGCGCTCTTCTCTCAGTGGCCCGAGGCGCTGGAGAACAGCCATCTGATCGCCGAGCGATGCAACGTCACCATGAGCTTCGGCCAGGTGGTGCTGCCGCACTTCGACGTTCCGGCCGGGGAGACCGCGGACTCGTTCCTGCGGAAGCTGTGCCTCGAG
>JBEKKD010000152.1:0-8593 GCA_050010895.1 Armatimonadota bacterium | reverse complement strand
GTATCATGCCTTCCTGTCATCCTGAGCGCAGCGAAGGATCTCGCCGTCTGAGACCCCCACGGTCGCTCGCCGAAAGCGGGCTCCCTCGGGGTGACACGTCGGTCATGCTGCCGAAATCCGCAGCTCATGCAGCTTCCCCAGCGCCGCGCCGGAGTCCAGCGACTCCTCTGCCAGCGGCATAGCCTCGGCCAGCGTCTCCGTCTTGCCGCCAGCCGCGATCGCGGCCGCAGCGTTGAGGACCACAATATCCCGCGCAGGACCCTTCTCGCCTTCGAGAATCGCCATGAGCGTCCGCGCGTTCTCCTCGGGAGTCCTCCCCTGCAGGTCCTCCGGCCGCGCTCGCCTGAGCCCGAGGTCTTCAGGCGCGATGGTGTACGTTCTCACCTCGCCGTTCTTCAGCTCGGCGACTCGCGTCTCGCCAAGCGTCGACAGCTCGTCGAGTCCTCCGACGCCGTGCACCACATAGGCGCGTCTCGATCCGAGGTTCTTCAGCACGCCGGCATGCAGCTCCGTCATCTCCGGCCGGTACACCCCGAGAACCTGCGCATCCGCCATCGCCGGGTTCGTCAGCGGGCCGAGCGCGTTGAACACTGTCCTCAGCCCCAACTCTCTCCTCACCGGCGCCGCATGCTTCATCGCCGGGTGATAGGCAGGCGCGAACATAAACCCGATGCCGACCTCGTCCACGCAGCGGGCCACTCTGTCGGGCGGCAGGTCGAACCTGATCCCTAGCGCCTCCAGCACATCCGCGCTGCCGCACTTGCTGGTCACGGAGCGATTCCCATGCTTGGCAATGGCCACCCCCGCGCCCGCGGCCACGAATGCCGCCGCCGTGGACACGTTGAACGTCTTGATATCATCCCCCCCCGTGCCGCAGGTGTCCACGAGTGGGCGGCGACTTGTCTTCACCGGGAGCACGTGCGCCCGCATCACGCGTGCGAACGCAGTCACCTCATCCACCGTCTCGCCCTTCATGCGCATCGCCACCAGGAACGCCGCGATCTGGGCCGGCGTTGCTTCGCCGTCCATGATCGCGCTCATCGCCGCCTGCGCTTCGTCCGCGCTCAGGTCCTGCCTGTCCGCCGCTTTCCTCACCAGATCCGCGATCATCATTCGCTCCTGCGCCTCGCACCTGTCATTGCGAGCCGGCGGAGGCGTGAGCCTTCGCCGCGCGTGGCAATCCCGGCTCCCGCAATGCCACCACGAGACCCCCACGGTCGGCGCTCCTGAAGGAGCGCCCTCCCTCGGGGTGACAGCCACGGCCGCCTCACATCGCCAGGAAATTCCTCAACAAGTCCTTGCCGCACTCGGTCAGGATAGACTCCGGGTGGAACTGCACCCCCTCGATCCGGTACTGCGTGTGCCGCACCCCCATGATCTCGCCCTGATCGGTCTCCGCGGTCACCTCCAGGCATTTCGGCAGCGTCTCCCGTTTGATGATCAGCGAGTGATACCGCGTCGCCTGAAATGGATTGGGCAGGCCCTGGTAGAGGCCCTTGCCGTCGTGCATAATCATGGACGTCTTGCCGTGCATCAGCCGCGGCGCGCGCACCACGTCGCCGCCGAAGACGTGCCCGATACACTGATGCCCGAGGCAGACCCCGAGCAGTGGGGCCTTGCCGCCGAAGCGCCGGATGACCTCGTTCGATATCCCGGCCTCGTTCGGGCTGCACGGGCCGGGCGAGATCACGATCCTCTCCGGCGCCATCGCCTCCAGCTCATCGACGGTGATCTGGTCGTTCCTGTACACCTTGATCACCTGGCCCAGCTCTCCGAAGTACTGCACCAGGTTGTACGTAAACGAGTCATAGTTGTCGATCATCACCAGCATTGCACACCTCCTCTTTCGTCATTCCAGCAGCGAGATTTACCCGCCTCGGGTGGGAATCCCGCCGCGCCGGCCGCGGCAGCCCGATCGCCTCCCGCGCTCTGCCTAACGTCTCGGCCACCACCGCGCGCCCGCGCTCCGTACCGGAGGCGAGGATTTCGCGCACATCATCAGGTCGCCGCTCGTAGTCCGCGCGCCGGCGTCGTATCGGCGCCAGGAATTGCTCCAGCACATCCAGCAGATGTCGCTTCACAGCGACGTCGCCAACGCGCCCTTCCTGGTATCGGTCCTTCAGGTCTCTCACCCGCGCCTCGTTCGCGTCAAACGCATCGAGGTAGGCGAAGACAGGGTTTCCCTCGACGTGACCGGGATCGGTCGCTCGCGCGCGGGTCGGATCGGTGTACATCCCCATCACCTTCTCCCGCACCATCTCCGGCGGGTCGTTCAGGTTGATCGTATTGCCGAGCGACGCGCTCATCTTCGCCTGACCATCCGTCCCCGGCAGCCTCGCGCCGACCGCCGGAACGAGGGCCTCCGGCATCGCCAGCGTCGGCCCATAGAGGTGGTTGAAGCGCCGTACGATCTCCCGCGTCTGCTCGATGACCGGCGCCTGATCCTGGCCCACCGGCACCAGGTCGGCCCTGAACCCCGTGATGTCCGCGGCCTGGCTGACCGGATACGCCAGGAATCTCGCCGGCACATCAGCGCCGAAGCCTTTCTCCTGCATCTCATCCTTGACCGTCGGATTGCGCTGCAGACGCGCCAGTGTCACCAGGTTCAGGTAGATCTGCATCAGTTCGGCCAGCTCCGGCACGCCCGACTGCAGCACGAACGTCACCACCTCCGGATCGAGGCCCACCGAGAGGTTGCCAAGCAGCACGTCGTCGATGGCGCGGGTGACCACCTCCGGCCGCTCGGCGTTATCGGTCAGCGCTTGCAGATCCGCGAGCAGTATGTACGTGCGATGCTCGCGTTGCAGCCGCACCCGATTCGCCAGCGCTCCGGTGTAGTGCCCGAGATGCAGCGGCCCCGTCGGCCTATCGCCAGTGAGAATCGTCTTGCGTTCGTCCATCTTCATTGTCATCCTGAGCGACCTCTGTAGGGCAGGAGCTCAGCGGCGTCCGTCAGCTGACGGAAACGCCGCAGCCTTTGGTCTCCTGCCCCCGTAGTCAGGGCGGGGGCAGAGCCCCGCCCCTACGGTCGGCGCAGCGGCCTCACTCCAATCCTGCCTCCGCCATCTCCCATGAGGGCATGCGCCCTCATGGAGACGGCCAGCGAGTCGGCGGAGCGTAAGCGACATCGGCTTACGAGCTGCCGTCTGGTTGCCATGCGGCGGCTGCGAAGCACTGCCGCAGCCGCCGCCGTCACTCCAATCCTGCTTCGGCCATCTCGATCGCCTTCAGCAGCGCGCCTCCCTTGAGCAGCACGCACTCCTCGTACTCCTTGCTCGGCACCGAGTCGGCGACGATGCCTGCGCCGACCTGGATGTGCGCGGTGCCATTGGTGCACACGATCGTGCGAATGGTGATGGCGGTATCCATGTTGCCGGAGAAGCTGAAGTACCCGATCACGCCGCCGTATGGGCCCCGCCGCGTCGGTTCCAACTCCTCGATGATCTCCATCGCTCGCACCTTGGGCGCGCCTGAGAGCGTGCCCGCGGGGAAGGTCGCGCGCAGCACGTCGAATTGGTCGCGGTCGGCGCGCAGTTGCCCGCGCACGTTGGAGACGATGTGCTGCACGTGCGAGTACTTCTCGATCACCATTTGCTCGTCAACTCGCACCGTGCCATACCGACACACGCGGCCGATGTCGTTTCGTCCCAGGTCGAGCAGCATGAGGTGCTCGGCCCGCTCCTTCTCGTCGGCCAGCAGTTCCTCGGCAAGCTTCCGATCCTCGGCAGGCGTCTTCCCACGCGGCCGGGAGCCGGCGATAGGGCGAGTCACCACCTCGCCGTCGTAGACCGACACCAGCCGCTCCGGTGAGCTGCCGATGATCTTCACGTCGCCATAGGTCAGGTAGTACATGTACGGCGAGGGGTTGAGCGAGCGCAGCGCGCGGTAGATGTCGAACGGGTCGGCGGCCACTGGCCGGGACAGGCGCTGTGAGAGCACCACCTGTATCAGGTCGCCGGCCGCGATGTATTCCTTCGCCTTCGTCACCGCGGCTTCGTAGCCCTCACGCTCCAGGTTGGTGACGAGGCGCGTGTCCTTCGGGCGCGGCTTCGGCGGCAGCACGCTGGGATCGGGCGCCAGCAGCCGGGCCGCCAACGCCTCGATCTTGCGGATTGCTTCGTCATATGCTCGATCCGGATCGCCGGTGACCTGCGCGTTCGAGAGCACCTTCGCGCGATGGAACGCGTGGTCGAAGATGAGGCAGGTGTCGGTGAGAACGAGCATGCAGTCCGGCAGTTGAAGGTCATCGGTCGTTGCCTCGGGCAGCCGCTCGAAGTGGCGCACCACGTCGTAGCCGATGAACCCGACCGCGCCGCCGCAGAACCGCGGCAGCCCCTCCACCGGCACGAACGTGTACTCGGACAGCAGCGTCTTGAGCGCGGTCAGCGGGTCCTCGCCCGGCGCCAGCGTCCGGCTCTGCTGCTTGCCGTTGCGGTTGACGGTGAGCGTATCGCCCTTGGTCGAGAAGACCGCGAAAGGCTCTGAGCCGAGGAACGAATGCCGCCCGACGCTCTCGCCGCCCTCCACACTTTCCAACAGAAACGCATATTGGGTGTTGCCGATCTTGCAGAACGCCGACACGGGGGTTTCCGTGTCGAGCAGGATCTCTCTCCAGACCGGGATCAGATTCCCTGTACGCGCCTTCTCTTTGAACTCAGCTCTCGTCGGGTAGTACATTCCTCTCGCTCCCTTCATCTCTCCGTCTCTCGTTGCTCCCGCATCGAAGCTGCCGCTGCAAACAAAAACGCCCAGCCCGGACTTGCCGGGCTGGGCGATTCTCTCTCGCCTATTCTGTTCGCGCTCTCTAGGTCATCGGGATGTGCGCGTGCGTGCCCGGCAAGCCAAGGTCTTCGCCGCGCCACCACCAGCAGACAACGCCCAGATTGACCAGAGATCGCATTGACATCTCAGTACCAGTCCTCTTGTACCATAGCGCGGTCGCGGACGTCAAGCGCGATTTCCGAGTGCCCCACAGTAACCGCAATACCCGCCCGTGAACGCTACCGCTATATTATACAGGGCGTTGTCAACACATGGCCCCCGTTACCGCCAAGTCGGTAACAACCGCCCCGTAGCTCTCCAGTTCTGCCGTCCAGTCCTTCAACCTGCCCCGTTCGTCAGTGTACGTCTTCACAGTCACCTTGACGGCGAGCGCGGAGAGCAGGCGCCGCTTCGCATCCAGGCCGAGCGCGTCCAGGTCGCCCGCTGCCATCAGCGTCCGTGCCGTCCAGTCTACGTTCTGCTCGTTCTGCTCGGCCTGCGCGATCTTGCGTTCCAGCTCTGCGGCCTCGGCCCGCAGATCCTCCATGTGGGTGTCGTACTCGTTCTTCGTCCGGGCGAAGTCCGTAGGTGCGTAGACGCCGGTTTCCAGGTACTCGCGCGCTTGGCGCTCGCGCCCCTGCCAGATCTTCATCTGCTCGCCAACGCGAACCAGTGCCCGCCGCCACTGGGGGAGCAGGTCGGCACGCGTCTCCTGCGCGCAGCGCCGCAACACCGTGGGGTTCGACGCCCACGCTCTGATCTGATCCCAGATCTCCGCGTCCAGGTCGGCCGATGGGATATGTTTGAGGTCGCACCCGTTGCGGTGCTGGGCGGCGCTGTTGCAGGCGTAGTAGGCGTGCTGGGCGTCGGGCTGCCTGATGGTCAGCGTTCGCCCGCACGCGGCACAGGTGAGGAATCCGGACAAGAGATGCTGCCGCCTGACCTTGCGCCGGCTCGTCTTCCGCCACCCCTGCGTCACCATCTGTGCCGCCTGCCATGTCGCCGCGTCCACGATCGGAGGGGGGCAGAGATCAGGATCGGCCAGCGTCTCCTCTTCCGTCTCCGGGTCGCGGTAGGTGACGAAGCGTCCCATGTAAATGGGATTCGCGATCATCGCCTGCATCTCGCCATTCCACCACTCGCCCCCCTTCCGCCGCTTCACTCCTTGCCGGGTCCGGACCATGACGAGCCAGAACAACGGGAGCGTGATCGGGCAGAGCGGTCCAGACTCGCCGATCTCGGATATCGGGTGATCGTGATCCGCTACGACGAGGACCTGCCGGTACAGCTGAGTCGGCACCAGGATGTGTTTGGGCCAGGGCGGAGAGGGGCGTCGTCCGGCGGCCCGGCCGGCCAGTAAGGGAGACACGTGTGATGACGCAGCTTTCGGGCCGCCTGTGGGGGGCTCTCAGATGCCGCCGTGCACCGTACCTTGCCCTCTGGTGGGTGCCAGAGTATACTGGCACCGTCCTGTGGTCGTGTTGATCTGGTATCCCCATACCGGGCCGGGAGGAGGGAACAGCATGGCCTGCGAACATGCCCAATGCATTGAGATGGAGTTAGGCGGAAGGAAGCGCCTTTTCTGTCTGTCTTGCGCGGGATTCCTCGACGGCGATCAAGTGCAAAGCGCGACTGAGACACGCCTGGAGGACCTCGAGTGGACGCTGCGGTGGGTCTGCCAGAGGTACGTCTACTCACAGGCTCTGCTGCATAAGGTCGTCGAGAGCTACAGATCCCATCTCGAAGCAGCGGCGAAGGAGCGGCAGGAGACTGAGGCCTTGCGCCAGAGACAGACGCAGCATATGGAGACGATGGAGGGGTACGCTGCTGAGACCGCTGACTATGAGGCTCAGGAGGCAATGGAGCGCGAATGGGATCGGCAGATGGATTTCTGGCGCAGGTGAGAACAAGAGCAGGTTCTGCAGCAGCCTCTTCTCCCTCGTCAGCCTGAGCCTTCAGCCCGAGCAAGTAGGGAACCGACCAAGAAACAGTGATCGTCGATCACTGCACGCAACGACCCGGAATCACGAAAAGGTGGTACCCATCAGGCGGCGGCCGGTGGTACACATGGGGCGGCTATTGACAGAGCGATCGGTGTCGGGTTCTGGGTGTTGCTGAAGCCACGCGTGGACCATCCGGGAATCGATTGGTTTCTATGGTCGCTCGGGCCCATGCTGTTTTTCTGCGCGGGGTACTCCGTTTGGCGGTGTGAGCGCATGCATGGTGAGCTCGCGGCAGGGGTAGGACATCGGCACTTCCTCGCCCAAACGGTAGGAGCTGCTCGTGCTGAGCAGCTCCTACCTCCCTGCGACATGACCAGAGGAATCGACCTACTCCTCAGGAGCCGGTCTGCTTGAACTGGGTGACACTGCCTCATCGCCTTGCCGGGCGGTGTATGTCACTTTCCGCTTCTCGGGGCCGCCCGCATCAGCATCCGCCTCTCCGAGCAGATGAGACAGTAGGGGCTCCGAGTAGGCAGCTAGCGCTCTGCCAATGATCTCGCGGGCATCCTCGTCGGCAGCAACCTCCTGGAACGCCTGCTCGATGTCCCGCAGTCTCACTGGAACTAACTCATTCCAGAGGACCTCGTTTTCACTCATGATTCGAGTGCCTTTCTCCCTGAAGCCGTCGACTTGGTAAGCGCGCCAGCCAGTAGTGCGCAAAGATAGCACCTCTGAGTATCTCCTCAGTGCACGGCAGGGCATCGCTGCAGCCCCACCGCTCCTGCGCGCTCGCTGGTCTCTAATCCTTCGCGACGGCATCGCCCGTTGACTCAGGCGTGGCGCGATCATCCCAGACAGGGATGTTGGTTAGCGCTGAGCCTTCTCGTACCCTTTGAGGGCACCGGTTCTCTTCACCGCAGCCAGAGCTGCTACGTACTCTCTGACCACGTCTCTGGGTTCCATGTGCAGCAGCTTCCCAATCCGGGGGAACGAGTCGCCGCGCACGAAGCGAAAGTAAAGAACGCACGTCCCGATACTCGTCAGCGTCCCTCTTCGCCTGGCCTTCTGTAACGCTTTTGCAAGATCGACCGCTAAGTCCACCGCAGCGGATTTCAGCCTGCGCTGCTGCTCATGGTCGACCATTCTGGGCACCAGCTCGATCCGAAGCTCAGCCGGCAACTCGTCCTCTTCAGACCCAGGCGTTCGCTCCTTTCCATCTTCCGCGGCCAGTCGCTCCACAAGCTCCAGCAACTTCTCTACCTGTTCACACGAGTTTGAGCAGCTGCCTCCCATCACTGTGCCTCCTGGTCATTCACTGTACGACAGTCAGCCAGATAGGAAAGTAATCTGCACGTCCATCACCTCCTTGCGCAGCCGATACTTCCATATTAGCACGATAGAACAGGATTCACGCGCACTTGTCTGAGAAGGGCTTAAGCACGCCCAGATTGCCTGCAGGACGCCGGATGGGGTATTGACAGTGGGTCGCCTTGCGGGCGTTGCCCTGGCTCGGGGCACCGACTTGCAGGTAGATGCGAGCCCTGTTGAGATGAGAGACAAGGGCATGCAGGCATGGAGCCCTGGGCGCTGACTGCAGCGCGCCGCTGCTCGTCCGCAGCCCTGTCATGATTGCGATGCCCGCGCAGCAAGCTGATTCCCCTGGGCGGGAGCTGAAGTATCAAGGGCGCCAAAACCCCGCCCGGGATTCGAACCCGCGATTGCCCCATAGCCGGCCCCTTTAGCGCGTAGAGGCGACGGGACCGCCGCCTTAGTGCTCTGGCTCATAAGTTCGATGACGTATTCATCAAGAGGTCAGGCTGCTCGTGCCAAGGGGATCGGCGTGGCGGATAGCTTTGCCATCACCCTGGCCAGGTCGTCCCTGGTGAACT
>JBEKKD010000151.1:0-8602 GCA_050010895.1 Armatimonadota bacterium | reverse complement strand
CGCCGCGCTCAACTGTCTCGCGGCGCCCGGTAAGCTCCATCTGCGTCAGCTACTTCACCAGGAACTTCTGCTCCGCCACGATTGGCTGGCTTGCACCCAACTCCGCAGTGAACTTCGCTGTGTAGGTCCCTTTCTTAGCTATTCGCACGGAATAGCAAGGGCCGCCTCAGGTAAAGCCGAACTTGACGGGGTCCCCTGTCTCCGACACGACGTGCTTTCCGTCCTTGCCGGTGACCTCTAGCTTGACCGGGGCATTCTTTCCGTTCTTCAGAACATTGTAGATATCGATCCCGTCGGCCTTCGCCTGCATGCCGATGCGGGCTTTCCGACCCTCCATCTTCGTCGTCACATCGACCTTCAGGTGCTTGGGGTCGGCGCCGGTAACGGTCAGCAGGAGTGGGTGCTGCGCCGAGTTGCTCGACAGCGACCTCTCGTTGGCGTTCACATGGCAGACGTAGGTCCACGTGTTGCCGGAGGCGTCGCGCCTGGATACGGATACATCGCCGTACACTCCCATGTTCTCCGGCGAGCTTGCGCTGGTCCGCTGAATGTACCGGGTGCGGTAGATGCTCAGCTTCACGCTCGCCTTCTCGATCCCGGAAGCCGACACGGGTACATCGGTATCGGGGAACTCGTAGAACTGCTGATAGGCGCGTGCACGGCCCGTGTCCTGCAACTGGGCGCTCTTCGCCTTCGTCGGTTTGGCCGTTTCCAGCCCGGCCGCCGTCTTGGCGACGCGGACTAGGTTGTTCTGGACGCTGAGGTAGCCCGCGGGCGCCTTGTTGGGCAGTATCACAAGCCCGATGTAGAACGTCTGCGGGGCCGCCGCGACGGGCGCGGCCATGGCGGAAATGCCGATGGCGGCGACGAGGCATACCGTCAGGTACGGCGCTATCTTTGTTAGCATCTCCCTCCCCCTTTGGCGGCCGGACGGCGCTCCCGGCCATCGCTCACTAGGTTCCAACCTGGCTGCCGGTTCCCTCTCTTGGCGAGACACTGGCTGTCCGATCCACCGCGCGGTCAGATCGACGTATCTCCGTTCGAGACACCTACTTGACATCGACTGCTTGCTCTGCGGCCAATTGGCGGCCCTCAAAGACCTTGAGGGTTGCCCTAACCTTGTACGTACCTGGTTTCGCTATTCCCACGGAATAGCAGGGCCCGCTTCAGGTAAACCCGAACTTCTCGAGATCACCCGTCTCCGACGCCACGGCGGCGTCGTTTGCGTCCGTCACCTGAACCAACGCCAGACGGGAGTCGTCGTTGCGACGGACCGCGTATACCCAGTCTTTGCCCGCCGTCAAGCGCAGACCGATCCCGAGCTTCCCTTCAGACGGCTTGGTGGTCACGGCAAGGCCGAGGCTGTCCAGGCTCGGGATTTCTGCAAGCAGAGACTTATCGGCGTCGTCGCTCCTGGTCGGTTCACCCCCAGTGCGAACTGTATAGGTCCAGACCGCGCCGACAGAATCCTTTCGCGATATGCGCACTTCGGCGTCCCATAGACCAGGCTGAGCTTCGTCGGCTCTGTTGCGGCGCCGAGAGCCCTTGGGAACCTTCTCAGTCGTCGGCCTGAAGATGACGAACGTCGCGGTAACCCTGACGATTCCCGGGAGCGACACGGGAAGCTCCGACTCCGGGAAAACGTAGTGCTTCTCGCCTTCGGGATCTGGTATGCCATTGGCCGGCAGCGCCTTGATTGGCTTCGCTGTCTCCAGACCCTTCGCCGAGGTGGCGATGACCAGCCACTTGCCCTCGAACTGCAGGTATACATCTGGCGTCTGGTGGGGGAGGAAGCGCAGGCGCGCGTACTCGGACTCGGTGACGGCCGAGCATCGGCCGCCCAGCGCAGTGAGCGCGAGCGAGATCAGAGCAGCTACCGTCGCCCGGCGCGATACCGTCATACACCCCCGGCAAAGAAGTCTGCAGACTATCCGCCTATTTAGACTCTGTAGGGGTACCTTTGGTTCCGCTTGCTTGCCAGAACATCATAGCTTTCGCGCCGCCGAACGCTACCCCCAGCCAGGCGGCTTCGTCGATCTCCTCCGGCGTGATGCCCATGGAGGTCGCTTTAGCCAGGTGGCTCTTCAGGCACGGCTCGCACTGCACAGCGACTGAGAGGGCAATCGTGATGAGTTCCTTCTGGACCACGTCCAGCGCGCCCGGGGCGAAGGCCGTGGCCATGAAGTGCTGGAACGCCTGCTGGGCAGAACCGCCGGCCGGTATCGGCACGCTGGTCTGGGCGCCATCACAGCAGGCCGCATCGGCCTGGGCGGCTGGACAGCAGGCCTCGGAGGGGTTCCCCGCGGGCGCGGCGACTGCAGATGACGGAATACGCGCTGCCGTTGGCTCATCAGTCACGACAATCCTCCCTGGAGACCGTTCAGTCACGCGGCCTATGATGGCGATCGCCTCGCAGCCGGCCGCGCGGAGTTCGGCGAGACACCCCTCGGCGGCCTCAGCCGAGACGCTGAAGAGCAGTCCGCCGGAAGTCTGCGGATCGAACATGATGTCCAACATGTGGTCCGGCACCAAGTCGCTGGTGGAGAGAACGTCGGACACGTACTCGCGATTCCGCTCCGCCGCCCCGGAAACCATGCCCTGGCTGGCGTAGACACGGACTTCGGGCAGCAGCGGGACCGCTTCCGACCATATTTCCAGCGTTACGCCGCTCTCGCGGGCGATGTGCAACAGATGGCCGAGGAGCCCAAATCCCGTCACATCGGTGCAAGCGTGGGCGCCGTATCGCACCATGATCTCTGATGCGGCGCGGTTCAGCGTAGTCATGGATGCGGCGGAGGCCTGCTGCGCCTCGCGGGATGCTTTCCCGATCTGGGCTGCAAAAGAGATGATCCCTGTGCCAAGCGGCTTGGTGAGTATGAGCAGATCTCCGGGTTGCGCTCCGGCGTTCGTAACGATGGCGTCGGGGGCGATGATACCAGTTACGGCAAATCCGTACTTGATCTCCTCGTCGTTGATACTGTGGCCGCCGGCGAGGGTGACGCCCGCCGCCGCGAGCTGGTCTGCCCCGCCCTTCAGCATCTGGTACATCCACTCATCGCCGAGCGACTGTATCGGGTAGCCGATGATGGAGAGCGCGGTCATGGGCCTTCCGCCCATCGCATACACGTCGCTAAGCGAGTTGCAGGCGGCGATGCGACCAAAGGTGTACGGATCGTCCACCGACGGCGTGAACACATCCACCGTCTGCACGAGGCAGAGATCAGGCGAGATCCGAAAGACGCCGGCATCGTCGGCCGTAGCGCTGCCGACGAGCAGACGCGGATCGGTGATAGCGGGTAGTCGCGAGAGCACGCGCGCGAGATCAGCGGGCGGGATCTTGGAGGCGCACCCGGCATTCTTCACGAGGCGAGTGAGCCGCGGAGCACCTGCTGCCGACTGCGCGCCATCCAGCCGCTCGCCCGCGCAGGAGCAGACGTCTTTCTCGACTAGCAGATCGCAGGGGCAGGACTTACGCGGGTCGCAGATGCAGTGCCCGAGCTTCTGCGAGCGAGCCATCACGCGGGCGCGTTTGGAGCTGACAGCCATCTTCATCTCCCCTTACCCGCGATACGCTGCCGAAGCCCCAAGTCCTGCCCGCGTCGATGAGCCCCCCGCGGCGAAAGAAGCGTGTTCAGGCGACGCGCTCCGCCGCCAGCAGCGCCGCCCCGAGCGCGCCGGTGAACTGAGGTTCCGGCGCGGTGGAGATCGTGTTTCCTAGCGATTCCTCCAGCGCCGACGCCATGCCGGGGATGAGAGCGACGCCGCCGGCAAGCACGACCGGAGGGGTGAGCTTGCCGCCAATCATGGTAGCGACCCGGGAGGCGATCGCCGCGAGCACTCCGGCAGCGATATCCGCCGGGGCGGCTCCGGTGGCGAGCAGGCCTGTGATCTCCGTCTCAGCGAACACCACGCAGGTGCTGTTGATCGGCACAGGCTCGCGGCTCTCTGCGGTCAGCTCTCCCAGGGCCTGAATGCTCAGTCCCAACCGGGAGGCGAGCACCTCGAGGAAGCGACCTGAACCCGCTGCGCATCGGTCGTTCATGGCAAAGTCCCGCACCACGCCGCGTCCGTCGAGGTGCAGCACTTTGCTGTCCTGCCCGCCGATCTCGACGACCGTGCGCGCTTCCGGGAGGAGATGGAAGGCGCCGCGAGCATGACAGGTGATCTCGGTGATGGTAGTACCGGCATCCCGGACGGCGTTACGTGCGTAGCCGGTCGCCACAGTGCTCACAACGTTTCGGCCTGCCAGACGACCATTGCTCAGGACGCGGCCCAGCAGGTCGGCGGCCCGTCTCCCTGGACCGACACCCTGATCCGCTACGCCGGACGCCAGGACTTCACGGGTGTCTGCGTCCAGCAGCACAACCTTGATCGCACGCGCGCCGGCATCAACACCCGCGACGATCACCCGGCGCCTCCCGCGCGCACAGTCTCATAGAGGGCCTCGACGCGAACCGCGATGCGCTCGGAATCGGATGGAGAGTAGTCCGTCTCGATGCGGAGGTAGGGGATGCCCAGTTCGTCCTCCGCAAGCCGGCGGACGAAATACGACTCGACGTCATAGGTCAGGCATGCTTGCCAGATCAGCTCGATGACGCACTGTGGTCTGTACTCATCGGCCAGTCGGCGGAGCGCGTCGAGCCGGCGATCGTTCTTCGTCATGACGGAGCAGTGGAGAGCGAAGTACTTGTCGGCGATCGCCGCCATCGGGTCCGACACAGTCTCATCGACGTCGTCGAGGATCGGCTTCAGACCCGTGCAGTTCTCCTGGCAGACGACCAGACCGCCGCGGTCCTCAATGATGTCCACGACGCGTTCGGCGCCGTAGACCACCGGCACCCCCGTGAGCAGGACTCGTACCCGACCTGAGAGATCGGTTCTCTCACGCATCGGCAGCGAGTCCAGGGCGGCCTGGTACTGCGCGAGGTCGGCTGGCAGGCACGAGATGCTGCTCTTCAGCGATAAGAGCTCGCGCCCGGTAAGCGGCGGCGCGTCGCTCTTCATCAGCGCGGCCAGCTCGCGTCGCAATCGTCGCTCACGGTTCATCTCGCGGATCGCGCGCCGCAGCTTCTCGTTGGTGACCCTCGTGGCGAGCCGTTGGGAGAGTGCGGTCCTGAGCTTCCTCAGCTCCCGCAGCCAGTGAGCCCTGGCGTCGGGATCGTCCGGCTTCTGTGGCAATTCAAGCTGACACGTCGGCCGCGTCTGCGCCATCAGCTCGAACATCTTCTTCTTCCCATCGCACGTGGTCTCGGCGATGATCAGGTCCGCCATCTCCAGGAAGGGGTTCGACTGCAGCGCGTGATAGCCGTAGGTAGACTTGATGAGAGGGCACAGGTTCGCGGGGAGATCGCGTTCGGCCGCGCCGATGGTCGTAGCGGAACCGCCGCACAGGCAGACCGGGATTGCCCCGGCGGCCATGATGATCTCGCGGGGCGTGTATTCGCACATGATCCCAACGACAGGACGGCCGCGCTCCTTTGCATCTGTGGCGACCTCGTAGCAGTTCGCGATCATATCGCTGAACCAGGCGAGCGCGGCCTCGGCAGGTTGGACGCCCGCGGTGGCGCGCCCGCGCGGGCGCGGATCAGGGCATCCAGTCATGATTGCACCTCGTCGCGCCGGGCGAGCCGCATCAGGGTTAGACCGGCGCGACACCGGCCTCGATCACGCCTGAGGCATCCCTGAACTCTTTCCACTGGTCCCCGGTGACCTGCCGCACATGTCCATCGGTGAATGCCACCCACCGCTTCCCATCTTTGCCAGGCGTGGCCTGGTATGCCACCACCATCTTGGCAGGATCTTTGATGTCTGAAACGCTCTTCTCCGATATGGATGAGTTGACGGCGAAGTACTCGCCTGTCTCGGGGTCTTTGAATGCGTCATCGTTCTTGACGTACTCCTCGAGCGCCTTCCGGAAGTCCTCAGGGGTCTTCATCGGCGGGAGCTTGTCGTAGTCGGCCATGAACATCTCAACGGCGATGGCGACGTTCTTGATGCTGCTCGTCGACGAAGCCGCCTCTTCGCCGGAGGACGCTGCCGCCGCGGCCGCCAGCTCCTGATAGGACTTCATGTAGGCGGCGATCTCCGCGTCACGATCGAACGGGTGGATGTCAGTGAGATCGCCCATCGTGCGCACGTTGAGCAGAGAGAGCCCGACTGGGCTGGCGGCAGTAAGCGTCTCCGGCTGGACGCCCCCTCCGCGGCCCATCATCATAGTGACGTAGCCCGGCCTCTTGGCCTGGAGCGAGTACGCCACCAGGTAGGTCTCGCCCGAGACCGTCACGGTCTGTCCCTTCGAGTAGTACGCGACACCTGGCGCGCCGTACATGGCGGCATAGATCCCCCCTGCCGTCTCCTGTGCGCCGCTCGCGCTGAACACCCGCCAACTGTTGTCCAGGTCCTTCAGCGTCAGGGTCAGCGGGATCGAACTGCCAGAGAGGAGAGTGGCGAAATCGGTGGGCTGAGCACCGGCCCACGCGCTGCTACAGATCACCAGCAGCAACAGAGGGACCAACGTGATCCGCGTCATATCCCTCGCTCCTTCCCCGGCCCTAAGAATCGGCCGGAAGCAGTGCCGGTAGTGTTTCGTGGCAGGCCGCTGATTCCTGCCGCGTCAGTCGATTCGAGCGCCTGACGTGTTACAGCAGGGATAGTGACGGCAACTGATCGAATCTCCCGAACATGGCCGGAGCGAGATGATGGCGGAGCCGCGCAGCCCCCAACCCGAAGCGATCGGTCCGCGCATCCTTCCCTGGTTTGATCGCGCCCTGCGCGACCTCCCCTGGCGGCGCACCCGCAATCCCTATCGCATCTGGGTCTCCGAGATCATGCTGCAGCAGACCCAGGTCGGCCGCGTGATCCCGTACTACCGCCGATTCCTGCGGGTGTTCCCGAGTGCGCAGGCGCTCGCCACAGCGCCCCTTGACGACGTGCTCCGCATCTGGGCCGGCCTCGGGTATTACTCCCGCGCCAGGAATCTGCGCGCGGCGTGTCAGGTTGTCGTGGAGCACTACGGCGGCAGAGTTCCTCAGTCATACTCGGATCTGATCGCGCTTCCCGGAGTGGGCGAGTACTCCGCCGGCGCGATCCTGAGCATCGCCTTCGGCCAGCGGCTTCCGGCCCTCGACGCCAATGCCAAGCGAGTGCTCTCGCGCGTCTTCCTCGGTCGCCGCAGTGAGTCTGCCCGCGACCGCGTCCGGGTCCGGCTCGCCGGCAGGAGCGCTGTTCCCACAGACCGCCCCGGCGACTACAACCAGGCCCTGATGGAGCTGGGCGCGCTGATCTGCGCGCCGGTCTCGCCCAAGTGTGATATCTGCCCGCTTTCCAGCATCTGCGTGTCTGCTCGCAGCGGCGCTGCCGAACGCCGACCGCGCCTCCGACGGAGCGTTTCGGCGGCGACGCGTGTCGCCGTCGGCATCGTGAAACGCAGCGGCCGTGTCCTCATCGCCCAGCGTCCGACCGACGGCCTCTGGGGCGGGCTGTGGGAGTTCCCGAACGCCGAGATCCGATCTGGCGAAGACGCGCCGCCGGCCGTCGCGCGCCTGCTCGCGCATCACTTCTCCATGAGCGCAGCAGTTGGCAACGAGATCGCAAGCCTTACCTATGGAATCATGAGCCGCCGACTCGCGCTCACCGCCTACCTCTGCACTGCTACTCGCGGTCGCGCCCGATCGTTCCGACATTCGCAGATCCGATGGGTGCGGCCGCAGGACCTGGTCTCCTACGCTCTCCCGAGCCCGCATCGCAGAGTCGCCGCGGCGCTGCTCGAACACACCAGGTGATTTCCACTCGCTTGCCACCCCGGAAGGGTGCCGTATCCTCACCGCCGAAGCATCGGCCAAGCTCATGTCGGGGCAATCCACGAGGCCAAGCGCCGTTTTTCTCGATCGCGACGGAGTGGTCATCCGCGACGTCGGCTACCTCCGTTCAGCGGCTGGCATCAGGCTGCTGCCAGGGGCCGCTCGGGCAATCCGCAGGCTCAACCATGCCGGCATTCCGGTCGTGATCGTCACCAACCAGTCCGCGGTGGCGAGAGGTTGGCTGTCGCTCCAGGCGCTGGACGCGATCCATGCCGAGCTGAAGCGTCGGCTCGCAAGGAGCGGCGCCCGACTCGACGCGATCTACTTCTGCCCGCACCACCCGACCGAAGCTGTGGGAAGCTTCCGGGTCGAGTGTGACTGCAGGAAACCGAACCCGGGGATGCTCATCCGCGCGGCGCGCGAGCTGGGCTTCCGGCTCTCCGACGCCGTGATCATCGGCGACAAGCCTTCCGATCTGGAGGTGGGGCGCCGCGCGGGATGCCGCACCGTGCTGGTGCTTTCCGGCGAGGGCGCAGGCACGCTTCGGGGACTCAACGCGGCCGGTCTCACCCACCTGGCCGACGCGATCTTTGCGACCTTCCCGAAAGCCATTGACTGGTGCCTCGGCACACCGGCACTCCAGCAGGAGCCGCGGCCTCGGAGTTGAACCACCTCCGGACGAGGCGCATGGACGGCTGCCCGGCGGGCAGCCGTGACCACACACGCAAGCGAGGTGCGTCATGGATAGAGTCGGGGTCGCCCTATTGGGCTGTGGGTTCATCTCCGAGATACACGCGGACTGC
>JBEKKD010000150.1:0-8633 GCA_050010895.1 Armatimonadota bacterium | reverse complement strand
TTATCGATGACCGATGCGTCGGCAAGGGTAGTGGTATCGCCGAGCACTTCGCCGACGGCAATGTCCCTGAGCAGGCGGCGCATGATCTTCCCGCTGCGCGTTTTGGGGAGGTCGGCGGAGAATATGATCTGGTCGGGCCGCGCGATGGCGCCGATCTTGCGCACCACGTGCTACTTCAGGTCGCGCTCTAACTCTCGGCTGGCGTGGGCGTTCTCTTTCACGGTCACGAACGCGCAGATGGCCTGGCCCTTGATCTCGTGAGGCACGCCCACGACGGCGGCCTCGGCGACGGAGGGGTGATCGACGAGGGCGCTCTCGACCTCCATGGTGCCGATGCGATGGCCGGCCACGCTCAACACGTCGTCAACTCGGCCGAGCAGCAAGAAGTAATCCTCTTCGAGGCGGGCGCCGTCGCCGGCGAAATAGGTGGCCGCGTCCCACTTGCTCCAGTACTGCTGGACATAGCGCTCGGGGTCGCCGTAGATCCCCCGCAGCATTGCCGGCCAGGGGCGAGTGAGAGCGAGATAGCCTCCCGCGCCGCTCACTTCCTCACCTTTGTCATTGAGGACCTTGGCCTCAGTGCCGGGCACGGCACGCCCGGCGTGGCCCGGCCGCATGTCGGAGACCCCGGGGATGGTGGTGATCAGGGTCATGCCGGTCTCCGTCTGCCACCAGGTGTCCACGACGGGGCAGCGGCGCTGGCCGACGTTGTCGTAGTACCACATCCAGGCCTCGGGGTTGATCGGCTCGCCGACGGTGCCCAGGAGGCGCAAGGTAGAGAGATCGCGGCTCTGCAGGTGCTGCGTTCCCCATTTCATGAAGGCGCGGATCGCGGTGGGAGCGGTGTAGAAGATGGTGACGCCGTAGGACTCAATCAGCCGCCAGAAGCGATCTCGATCCGGCCAGTCCGGCGCTCCTTCGTACATCATCACCGTAGCGCCTGCGGAGAGCGGGCCGTAGACGATATAACTGTGACCTGTCACCCAGCCGATGTCGGCGGTGCACCAGTAGACGTCTTCCTCTTTCAGATCGAATACGTAGCGCATGCTGCTGTGCACGCCGGTGAGATAGCCGCCGGTGGTGTGAACGACGCCCTTGGGCTTGCCCGTGGTGCCGGAGGTGTAAAGGACGAAGAGCGGATCCTCTGCATCCATCTCCTCCGCCGGGCATTCGGCGGAGGCCTCTGCCACCAGGTCCTGATACCAGTGGTCGCGGCCTTCCTTCATGCGCAGCGGGAAGTTGCCGCGCCGGACCACGATGACGTGCTCGATCAAAGGGGCCTCTCGCAGCGCGTAGTCGGCATCGTGCTTGAGGGGGAGCAGGCCGCCGCGGCGGTAGCCGCCGTCGGCCGTGATCAAGACCTTCGCGCCACAGTCGTTGATGCGGTCGCGCAATGCCTCCGCGCTGAAGCCGCCGAACACGACGGAGTGGACGGCGCCAACGCGCGCGCAGGCGAGCATGGCGATCGGCAACTCCGGGACCATGGGCATGTAGATCGCCACGCGGTCGCCACGCTGAACGCCCAGCTTTTTCAGCACGTTGGCGAAGCGGTTGACCTCGCGGCTCAGCTCCCAGTAGGTGAGGGTGCGTCTCTCTCCGGGCTCACCTTCCCAGATGATTGCGGCCTTATTCCGCCGGCCAAGCGCGAGCTGATGATCGAGGCAGTTGTATGCCGCATTCAGCGTACCGTGGACGAACCAGCGCGCGTGCGGGGGCTTCCAGTCCAGGGCCCGATCCCATCTCCGGAACCAGTGCAGGCGCTCCGCCTCACGCTCCCAGAAACGCTCCGGATCGGCCGCGGCCTGCGCATAGACAGAGTCATCCTGGATCAGGGCCTGGTCGCGGAATGCAGCAGACGGACGGAAATGGCGGTCCTCTTTGAGCAGTTCCGCCAGCACGCCATCAGAGGAGACTCGCCCTACAGCCATCTTTCTCATCTCCTGCCAAGTCGTATCTCAATGGGCAGAGAAAACGTATTCGAGGGGCTTAGACGACAGACATAATAGGAATAGTAGGTATTTCTTGTACCACAGGCGGCGGGGGGTTGTCAATGTGGGGAAGGGCCGATTCAGGGCCAAAGAGGTGGCGTCCCGGGGCGGAGGGACGATGCGGTTTCGGGACTGAAGTCTCGAAACACCACAACCCACAAAGGGGTGGCGTCCGCTCCGCGGACGCCGATTGCCTTACGAGAACGACGTAATTCCTCGCTGCCCTCGGAATGACACAAACGGTCGCCCCTTGCGGGGCGTGTCACAGCCGAAACGCCTGTGGCACTGGGAGCAGTGAGTTTCGGGACTGAAGTCCCGAAACACCGCGCACCAGCGGAGGGGCGTCAACAGCGCGTTAGAGGAACCGGTTGGCGCGCGGTCAAGAGACTGACCGACATCGGTGGATAGGAGAGGCCACATGCAGTTCATCATGTTCACGAAGCACGTGCAGGAGTATACGATTCCGAAGCTGGTGAGCGCGCTGAAGAGCGCGGATATGGATGGCGCGGACCTGTGCGTCCGGCCGGGATATCCGGTGACACCGGAGAACGCGGAGAAGGAGCTGCCGAAGGCGGCGAAGGCGTTCGCCGAGGAAGGGTTGTCGATTCCTCTGGTGACGACTCCGGGAGAATTCACGGAGCCGGGCGATCGCGCTGCCAAGTCGCTGTTCGCCGCCTGCGCCAAAGCGGGGGTGGGGCTGATCAAACTCGGCTACTGGAGTTACAGGGCGGACAAGGATTACTGGACGATGCTCGATTCGTGCCGGAAAAAACTCGACGGTTTCGCCAAGCTGGCGGAGAAGACTGGCGTGAAGGCGGTGGTTCACACGCATTCCGGGAGCACGATGGGGCTGAACGCGAGCGCGGCGATGAGACTGGTGGACGGCTTCGATCCGAAGCTGATCGGCATCTTCGCCGACCCCGGGCACTTTGCCATCACCGGCGAGCCGCCGGCGATGGCGTTCAACATCATCAAGAAATACGCGGCCTGCTTCGCGTTCAAGGATACGGTAAAGCTGCCGGTGGAGCGGGATTGTCGAACGATCTACTGGATGCACACCCGCCGTCTCGGCGATGGTTTCGTGGACTGGTACCAGGCGGTGAAGACGATCTTCGATCTCAAGCTGGATAAGCTCCCGATCAGCATTCACTGCGAATACGAGGGTGAGCCCGCGGATTCGGTGGTCGATCTGGCGCTGGTGGATCTGCGGTATGTGAAGAGGCTGGTGGCGCAGATCAAGGGGAAGTAGGAGGCAGGGAGGGGGCGTGACCCCCATGGCCTGAGTTGCCGCAGTTGTGTCATTCCGAGCGAGCGCGTAGCGCGAGGCGAGGAATCCCGTCGTTTCGCGCGTCAGAAAGACGTGATCCTTCGCTGCGCTCAGGATGACACAGAAATCGTTGCGCGTCGCCCGGAGGACCGGGCTTCCACAACGACGAGATTGCCACGCGCGCCTCGTCTCTAGTCGAGACGAGGCGGCTCGCAATGACAGGCCGAGGAGGCAGCGGTGGGGCTGCGCGCCCTACAACGGCGCGGCGCGGCCCGAGTCGAACGCCTGGAGGTTGACGTCCCGGTAGCGAGCGGGAACGAGGTCGGCGATGGCCTGTTTCCAGGTCACCTCGTCGATGTCGAGCAGGAGAGAGAGGGCGCCGGCCATGACCATGTTCACAACCCGGATGTTGCCCAGTTCCTGAGCGACGGCGAAGGCGGTGATGATCCGGCATATCGGGAAGGCGCGGGAGATGCGCGCGTCGAGGTCATCGACCTGGGGCTGCTGGCCGCCGGCGACCGTGATCGGGGTGATGACCTGGTGGTTGATGAGCGCGACGCCATCGGGCGAGAGCGTGTCGGCATAGCGGAGGGATTCGATCATCTCGAAGCTGACCAGGAAGTCGGTCTCGCCGTCGGGGATGAGCGGCGAGTAGACTCTCTCGCCGATGCGGACCTGGCTGACGACGCTGCCGCCGCGCTGCGCCATGCCGTGCACTTCGCTCTTCTTCACGTCGTGGCCCGACAGCATGGCGGCGCGGGAGATGACCTCGCTCGCGAGCAAGATGCCCTGCCCGCCGACGCCGACCAGCGCGATGTTCGCGGTGTGTTGCATCACGCAGTTTCCAGGACGACTTCGCTGATGGCGCCGTGCGTGCAGACCTGGCAGCACATGCCGCAGCCCGCGCAGAGCACGCGGTTGATCTTCACTCTGCGCTGCTTCGGCTTGCCGGGCAGCGGGTCTCCCAGCTCGATCGCGGGGCAGCCCAGTCGCAGGCAGGCGCGGCAGGCCCGGCAGGCCTCGGCGCCGACGGCGAACTGGCGGCGGATGGCGGCGCGCGCGCTGATGAGACAGGGCTGCCTCGCCACTACCACTGACGGCTCGGGCGCGTCGAGTTCTTCGGCGAGCACGCGCTCGACGTCGTCGAGGTCATAGCTCTGCACGGTGCGCACGCGCTCGACACCGACGCCCCGCGCCACCTGCTCGATGGAGATCTCCTGGGTGGCCTGCCCCATTAGCGTGCGGCCGGTACCGGGGTGGTCCTGGTGGCCGGTCATGGCGGTGGTGCGGTTGTCGAGCACGATCACCGTGCTCGTGCCGCGGTTGTAGACGATGTTCAGGAGCCCGGTGATGCCGGAGTGGAAGAAGGTGGAATCGCCGATGACGGCGGCGACGCGCCCCCTGTGACCGGCCTTCTCGAACCCATGCGCATCGCCGATGCTCGCGCCCATGCAGATGCAGGAGTCCATCGCCTCCAGGGGCTTCGACATGGCCAGCGTGTAGCAGCCGATGTCTCCGGTGACGGTGACCTTCAGCTTGTTCAGCACGTAGAACACGCCGCGGTGGCCGCAGCCGGCGCAGAGCACTGGAGGCCGCGCCGGCAGTCCCTCCCCTCCTCCCCTGCCGACGATGATCGGGGCCGGTTGGCCGAGGATCTCGGCTCGAAGCTGCCCGAGCCGGGACGGGCTCAGCTCGCCGATGTGAAGGCCGACGGCGTGGTCCTCGACGGTGATGCCCATCGCCCGGACCTGCTCTTCCAGGAATGGGTCGAGCTCCTCGATCACGTAGAGCCGTTTCACGCTGCCTGCGAACTCCGCGATCATCGCCCGCGGCAGCGGGTTGGTGAACCCGAGCTTGAGCACGCTCGCCTCGGGAAAGACCTCTTTGACGTACTGGTAGCTGATGCCGGAGGTGATGAAGCCAAGATCGCCGTTCCCCGGCTCGACGCGGTTGAACCCGCAGATCTCCGCGAACTCGCGCAGCCTCTCGGTTCGCTCCTCCACCGCCAGCCGTCTCTGGCGCGCATACATCGGCACCATGACAGTCTTCTCGACCCGCTTCGAGTACGGCCGCTCGACCCGCGGCGCAGGACCG
Organism: Armatimonadota bacterium; assembly: GCA_050010895.1. Classification (GTDB taxonomy): domain Bacteria; phylum Armatimonadota; class Hebobacteria; order Hebobacterales; family Hebobacteraceae; genus JBEKKD01. Next base: position 3,284 of record JBEKKD010000150.1, on the reverse strand, counting down.
ACCGCGCCCAGGTCCACGATGCCGGAGGAGTGTGACGTGCGCGTCGTGGTCCGGACGATCACCGGGGTGTCGAACCGCTCCGAAATCTCGAAGGCGGCGACGGTCATGTCGAACGCTTCCTGGCTGTCTGCGGGTTCGAGCAGCGGAACCTTCGCGAACCTGGCGTAGAACCGGTTGTCCTGCTCGTTCTGAGAGCTGTGCATTCCGGGGTCATCGGCTGTGACGACCACGAGGCCGCCGTTCACGCCCACGTAGGACAGCGTCATCAGCGGGTCGGAGGCGACGTTCAGCCCCACGTGCTTCATGGTGCAGAGGGCGCGAGCGCCGGCGAAGGAGGCGCCGATGGCGACCTCCATCGCCACCTTCTCGTTGACCGACCACTCGCAGTAGATGCCGTCTTTGGAGGTGGCGAGGGTTTCGAGGATCTCACTGCTGGGAGTGCCCGGGTAGGCAGTCGCCACCGTGCACCCGGCCGCGAGCGCGCCGCGGGCGATGGCTTCGTTTCCGGATAGGAACTGCTTCGTGTCCGTCATGTGGTTGCCACGATTCTCTGACGATGGGAACACCGCGGCTTCGGGACTGAAGTACCGAAGCAACGAGAACAAGAAAGCGCGCGGCATGTGCCGCCCGCATGAAGCCATATTAGCACGCTCGGGAGGGGAGGGCAAACGGAGGGAGGCCGAGGGGCGTGACCCCGAAGTCTGGAAGGAGTGGCGTCCGCGAGCGGACGCCGATAGCGGAGCGGATGGATTGGTTTCGGGACTGAAGTCCCGAAACACCAGGAAAGTGTCTCTGATGGGGAGGGAGTCGCCTCTCTCCGGTCGGCTCCGCAGGTCTTGATCCCTCGCATAACTCGCCCCTTCGTTCGTGCGTTTCGGCTGCACCGAAGCCGCACGAGGGGTGGCGAGTCGCTCGGGATGACAGCATCGTGCTGTTCTGCCATCCCAGGCTTTCCGATCACACCCGGGGCCGGGCCGCTAGCCGCTGGCGATGGCCGGCAGGCTGGCGGCGGCGACAGATTGGCCGACCCGGCGGCTGGACTCATCCGGCAGGTTCACCGAGACCGACTTCGCCAACTCCGGGAACTCTTTTGTCAGAACCTCCTGCGCCTTGCTGAGGATGATGGCGCCGCCTTCGCCGGATGTGACGCGGCCCAGGATCAGCACGTGGCCGAGCTGGTAGATGTCGGCGTAGTAGGCGATCCCGTAGCCGAGATAGCAGCCGATGGATTCGAATATCAGCCGCGCCCGCTCGTCGCCCTTCGCCATCAGATCCTGCACCGACTTCAGCTTTTCGGCCGGGGTGAGACTCGCTTTGAGACGGATTCCGGCCACAGGCGCGAGGCGCACGACTGCGCTCTGAGAGAAGTACTGCCCGCCGCAGCCCCGCTCTCCCGACCACTCATCGATGGGCGCGCTGGGGTTGAAGTCCACGGGAACGAAGGCCAGTTCGTTCAGCCAGCGGGTGATGTTGCCGTCTTTGTCCACGTACCCGCCGGCCTCGCTGGAGCCGAGCGCGATGCCGAGGACGGAGTTGGCGTTCAGGCTCATGGAACCCGCGAGCGCGGTGACCTCGCCGTCATTGACGACCTCGAACGGCACCTTCCACTGCGTGCGCATGTCGCCGAAGATGCCCTTGACCCGAGCCTCGAAGGCGTCCTTCGGGACCGCGCGGAAGAGCGACGCGACCAGCACGCGGCTGTTGATGATGACGCCGGCGGAACTGCCGCCGATGGCGTCGACCCGGGGCATGCGCGCGGCCGCGCGGTGAAGCCCGGACATGATCTCGTGGAAGTGGTAGCGCGGGTCGGACTGGTTGCGGGGGTCCCAGACCACCTCTTCGCTGAAGATGGCCTCGCCATCGACCACGGCGCTGACCTTGCGGTCGCTCGCACCGAGATCGAATCCGATGCGGCAGCCATCGAGATGCCGGCCCAGCGTGACGGACTGCTCGCGGTGCGGCGGCACCTTCTCGACATCCGTGCTCTCGACGGCGAAAGGCTTTTCGTAGACGCCGGCCATGAAATCGACATCGAAGGCGCGCTCGCCGCCAAGCGAATAGACCTTGCCGATGTGCTCGCCGATCTCGCGGGGGCCGCCGATGATGGCTTTGTGACCGCCCCGCTGCCACAACAGCGTCTTGACCAGCCGCTCGGCGTATTGCAAGTTGGCGCGAGCGTCGCGATGCCCCTCCGACAGGACGTGGGTCCGGAATACCGAGGTAGAGCCGTCCCCGCGCTGGATACCGATCGCCAGCGGGACAGCCTTCCCGGAGGATTGCGCGGCGTCCAGGAATGCGTGATTGGACAGGACCCCCGGCCGGAAATCCGGGTCAAGGGGTGGGGCGATCTGCGGCTTGATGTCGAAAACCATAGGTGCTTCCCCTGAGACCAGACGCGGCCATACCGGGGGTATGTCTGCGGCTGGATGATGGCGGTACTGACCTATTCGGTGCGTCTCCGCAGCCTCCTCGCGGCACACGGAGCGCGCTTGCAGAGAGATCGTGCGAACGGTTTCTGTCGAGTCCCTCAGAGCTTTCTCGCCAGCAGGCGCCAGTGCGACCGCAACTGCCCGTCATCCCGATGATCTTCCCTGCGCACGGAGATGATCTCGTACTCGTGCATGAGCCTGTGGACCTCATCTTCGGTGCAGAAGTGGTGGGGAATCGGCCCCTCGCTATGCTCCGCACTGATCCACGTTCCCGGCTCGATCTCCTCGCCCAGCCCGCATTCGAAGTGATCGGGCGTCGGCATCGCCCACACGAAGTAGCCGCGGTGGGAGAGCTTGCGGGTGATGGAGACGACCACCGACTCGATCACCGACAGGCGCTCGTGGTGGATGACGTGAGAGGAGATGACGCCATCGAAGCGGCCGTCCTGGAACGGCATCGTGCGCATGTCCAGCTCGATCACCTCGGCTTGCACGCCGGCCTTCTCCAGGCTTTCTTTGCAGACGGCGATGGCATTCGGCGCGTTATCCGTGGCGGTGACTTCGAAGCCCCTGGCGGCCAGGTAGATGGCGTGGCGTCCAACGCCGCAGCCGATGTCGAGGACGCGCTTCCTGCCCTCTTCATCGAGGCGGTCGGCCATCTCGACGACCTCGGGCAGCGGCGGCGTTTCAGCCCATCGCTTCGCTATCTCGGGGTCCTGCCACAGCTTTTGCCAGCCGGTCATTTTCTGCTTCCTCCAAGGCCATCGCCAGTATGCCCACGCGATCGCGGATGATATGCTTCGCAATCGCCCACGTTTCCTGTTGGCCGCATAGGCCAAGATCATTCCTTGGCGC
>JBEKKD010000149.1:0-8637 GCA_050010895.1 Armatimonadota bacterium | reverse complement strand
GTCGATACCAGGGGCAGCTCCTCCATCTCAGCCCTGGGCGGCTGACTCACCAGCAGTTGCCATCCCGTTCCGGGGTTGATAGTCACCTCATCGGTGGTCTTGGGGTGCACGACGACCATGTTTGTCTCCCGTCTGCCTTCAGTTCGGCAGTCGCGGCCAAGCAGCGCGATCCCGAGTGCCCTTGTCAACCGCCAGCAAAGCCAGTCTCGGATCCCCGGGGGGTCGGCCCATCCTCCAGCCTCTCGCCCCACAAGCGTCGGTTCGACCAGCAGAGGATCCGGACCAGGAACGCTTCTGTGCGCCCCTCGTCGCCCAAGACCCCACCTTTCAGATGTAGCAGTTAGCAGCAAGAGCATCAGGCGATGGGTGACTTGGTACTTCCCCAAAATGTATGTCAATACTTTCTAGCTCGCGCCCCGCAGCGGTTCGATGCCCAGCTCCCTGGCGACACCTTCGAGTTCCGATAGATCCTTCCCGGCGATGGGAATGCCGTTCGCCTCGCGGTCGGCCTGGAAGGCTTTCTCAGGGTCACCGGGCACCTGAACGGGCACAGCCGGATCGCGCTGCGGCTGGCGGCGGATGCGCTCGGCCAGATCCTGCAAGCGCGCCTTGAACCGGTCCGGCTCCTCAAAGGCATCGATCCGCAGTGCGCCGTAGAACTGCCCCAGTTGTCTCTTCTGCGACAAGGGATCGTTGAACATATCCGAAATGCTGTCGCCCGCCGGCATGCCGCTCAGCAGGCCGCACAGGATGTCCACGATCATGGCGATGCCGAATCCTTTGTAGTCTCCCATCGGCAGCAGCTGCACGACCTCATCGGGCACCCTCGTTTCATTGCCTTGCTCGTCTGCGGCGCAGAGTGGCGGAAGCTGGAGTCCGCGATCGCCATAGACTCGGATCTTGTTGGCGCTCATCAGCGTCGTTGACCCGTCATAGCAGAATGGGCCCTCCGAGGCCATGGGCGCGGCCAGGCACACGGGGTTCGTGCCGAGGAACGTGGTGGTGGCGTTGGGGGTGCGCATCTTCGGCGTTCCATGCGTGTAGGCGGTCCCGATCATGTCTTCCCTGCACGCCTCGAATGCGAAGTACGCCATCGCCCCACAGTGGCTTGAGTTGCGCACGGAAACGTGTCCCGAACCAGCTTCCCTGGCCAAGTCAATCGCATGGCGCATCGCGCGAATTCCCGCTGCATGGCCGAATCCATGATCCGCGTCCAGCCGCCCCGTCGAGGGACTCGTCCGTTCGAAGCTGAAGCCCGGGTGCGGGTTGATACGGCCTCCCTGCAGGGCCTTCACGTAGTGGGGTATGAGACGGAGTCCATGGGAGTCCACCCCCCGGAGAGAGGCCAGCCAGAGCCCCTTTGCCGTCAGCTTCGCTGACGATTCCTCGACCCCCGCCTGGAGGAAGACGCGCTCCGCGAACTCATACACCGTGTCTGCGGGGAATCGTAGTGTTTCTTGCCTTGCCTGCAAAGCCAGTCCCTACCTAACGGTTGCTCGGAATGCCGCGTGACCCGCACGGTCACGGTGGCCCTGCCCGACCTGCTGGGAGACCGCAAACTCCAGGGCCTCTGATCTCTGCTTCGGCACCAGGCTGCTGCCATCCTGGGAGAATGGGCGATCTATCGACTCTCCTTTGCCGCCGCCAGCGCCTCTGCCGGAGGCTGGAGGAGGCGCCGCGGCGGACGACCAAGTCCGGAAGGTGACCTTCTATGTGGGAGACTTGGGACCGGGCGGGCGAACCTTGGCTACTGTAGGGGTCACAGTGAGGCCGTTACATCGCCCACCGCCAGAAGTGAACCTCGGAACCTAAGGCCGATGAGTGCGCAGGAGGCGAAGATGACTGTCCACTCGTCCCCAAGTGGCAGCGCGCCACACCTGTATCGTATGAGACTGTGAAATATCGCGGCCGTCGCGGACGAAGATAATCGGATAGCGCCGGACGCCGAGAAGGCATAGGTGCGCGAAGGGAAAGGGCGCCCCACCCTCAAACGTCAGTTCGGGATTGACTGCCGGGCCGCGTCGAGAGAAACTACACGCGGTGCTTCCGCAGTCCTGGTGGTCCTCCCCCCTCAGCCACCAAGACTCAGCGCCGAAGTTCGGGGCCGGGCTACTCCCTCAACTGCCCGGCCCCTTCCCTTGGCCAAAATGACTGCGCACTCCGACGAAAGTGATCGCGTATTCCGATCGAAGGCGACCGCGCGTTGCCCTCGCTTCACCCCGTGTACCGCTCGCACGGCGAGCAGGCCGAGGAGCTGGGCACACCGCGGAGGATCTCGCCGGTGATCACGGTCAGGTATGGTGCTCACCGCACGGCCGGTGGCTTGGGCTCAGGCTGGTCCGCGCCGATACTGGTTCGCTCGCGCCGCCCCTGCCGGCCGAAGTCCGCAGGGCGGGCGACACGCGGCACGCCCCAGTTGCGGGATCAGAAGGGTATGCCCGGAGTGCGCCTTTCCGGTTCTCATTCGCCGAAGGCGCGGCTCACTTCAAGTAGCCGAGTGCTCTGAGCTCGCGACGGGCTGGGCCGGACATCTGGCGCTGCCGCCCTGGCGGCGAGGGGCGAGCCGCCGCTGTTGACGAGAGGAATTGGGCGATTCCAGGCTTCTGCGTCCGCGCGAAGGTGTTGAACGCCGCGGTCATCGCGGCCGCGGTCTTCGAGTGCTCCGCGATCACGTTGTGGAGCTGCCCAGGGTCAGTGCGCAGGTCGTAGAGGGCCCTCAGCTTCCCGCCCCGGTAGAGGATCAGCGACCAGTTCGAGTTCCGCACCAGGTAACTCGGCCACGGCTCCTCGCAGGTTGCGAAGGCGTAGTCGCGCAGCGATCTCTGTGCTCCGTCCAGCAGCGGCAGGAGGGAGTGGCCTTGAGCGCTGTCGCGGGGGTAGGGGATTCCATACAGGTCGAGAATCGTGGGCAGCACGTCAACGGTCTGTGTCAGGGCAGTCACGTCGCCGGTCAGCCGCTGCTTTCCGGGGAACCGGATGAGAAGCGGGATATGCACCGCCTCGTCGTAGACGGCCTGCGCATGATAGATGTACCCGTGCTCGCCGAACGCCTCGCCGTGGTCGGCAGTGATGATCAGCAGCGTGTTGTCGAGCACGCCCTGCTCGCGGAGAGACTTCACAATCTCGCCCACGCCCCAGTCTCCCCACCGCAGGTTCGCGTCGTACAGATTGGCCCACTGTTGAGCCCCATACAGAACAGTGCCATACGCCGGCCTGGTTTCAGGGAACTCGAAGGGGCCCTGGCGGACGTTGGTGGGCGGCTGCTGGGCGAAGTAGTCCTTCGCGTCGTCGGGGGCATTGTAGGGAGTGTGAGGTGGCAGGAAGTGGCAGTAGGCGAAGAACCGCGTGCTGCGGGCCCCGGCCAGCCACCTGCTGAAGACCTGGGTCAGGCCCTCGGGCGTCCGCCAGGTGTTCTCATCCGGCAGTGAGATGCGCTCCACTTTGGACCAGCCGGGAGGCAGTGGCTTGGCGAAGACATGCTCGAAATCGAGGCCGACGCCAGTTGCGGGAGAAGCGACGAAGTTGGAGCTGAACAGGGCCGTTTGGAACCCCGCCGCCTTCAGCCCTTGGGCCAGTGTGAAGATCCCGTCGTCGAGCGCCTTGTCCTTGTCGAAGCTGAGCTTGTCCGGATAGAGGCCCGTGAACAGTGACGCAGTCGAGATCTTGGTCGCCGGGAACGGGGAGAAATGGTTCCGGAAGACCACTGATTCGCTGGCGAGCTGGTCGATGATCGGGGTCGTGTCGCGCGGGTAGCCATAGCAACCGAGGTGATCCGCGCGGGCAGCGTCGAGGACGCAGATCACGACCTTGGCGGACTTCGCGGCGGCCCTGATCTGGTCCAGAACAGGTTGGCCGACGGCTAGTGACGGCAACTGGGGTGATGAGGCCGAGTCCGGCCTCGCCGGCGACCGCAATCGCAGCCGGCCGCAGCCCGGTAGGACGAGCAGGGCAAGGAGGAGGATTGCCGGCACCGTGTAGTGCGGGCTGATGAGACCGGCAGGGAACGGACATGCCCGTTGATGGCTCGGCGTTCTTGACGACACGGCAGCCTCACGAAGCGCCCACGCGATGCAGGCGGGACAAGGATACACTTCGACCCGGGCGGGGCATTCGCCTTCGCATCTTCCCGGCAGCAAACCTGGCGGGAGCCCGAGCTGTTCTCCCGACGCAGCAATGATCTGCACATCACCTTCAGATAGGCCGCTCCCTCGCTGGGACTGACCTGGATGGTTCCTCTGCGAACCACCGTCGCCCCTGGGTAGAAGTACGCCAGACTCGGGAGCACCAGGCCGTCTACAGCTTCGGCCAGTCTGGATGCGACCGCCAGCGGCAGCACATGCTCGCAGCCCAGCGGCATCTCCCCGTACATCTCGAGAGTGCCGACGGGCAGGAAGATGATGTTACTGCGCGCGAGGTAGTCCGTCACCTCAGCGTTCGTCATCGAATGGAAGGACCGGCTCCGCATGCTCATCTCGGTCTCTACGCAGGCAGCATGTTGTCGCCTGCTCGAACGCCTGCATCACTGGCTCCGCGATCAACGGATCGATCCACGGGTGGAAGTCGCGAAGGATCGCGGGGAGTCGCTTCTCGTATGCCGCGCGCATCGCCGCCGCCGCTCTCTTGTCCCGGTCCATGCCTGCCACTCGCACATCCGCGATCGTGCGCACCTGCTCGGCGTGGACCGCCAACAGCTCTAGGCTACGCCGGACCACGCCTCTCTCGGCATGGGCCAGCGCGCGGAACCGGCTCTGTGCTTGCGCAGCCGCGGCGGCGATCTCCGAAAGCGTCGCCCGTGCGGCCGGAGTGTGGTCATCCAGCACGGTCCTGTGCTCGTAGGAATCCGCCACCCAAAACAGCCGCACCAGGCGTGCGAAGTACTCCTCGGCCTCGCCGGCATGCTCCCCGAATCCCGCGGACATGATGCCCTTGCGGTGAGGCCGGACCGGCAGCTCGCGGTTCCACAGCATGTCCGCCATCACATTCGGGAGATAGGGGAGAGGGTAAAAGGCGCGCATGGTCTGGCAGCTGATGAAGCCATCCAGGCCGAAGTCGCGGAGATCCTTCACGTCCTGGGCCATCACCGCGCCGATGTCCTGGCCCATCCCGTCCTCCCACACCACCCGCCAGAGGTGGTAATCGAACAGGAAGCTGTCGCGGATCCCCAGCTGCTGCCACTGCTTCGCGGCCTCGGCGTAGATGCGGTTGGTAGAGGGCAGTTCGCAGCGGTTCAGCGCGGGCCGGTCGGAGGTGAGCGCGTGGTCCTGGTCGCACTTCGGGTCGGCCAGAGGGTGCCGGAAGCAGCGCCAGATCGGCGCGTACATGAACACCACGTTGTCGGTAGCGAACGTCGTCTCGGCTGGGGGCCAGAGCAGGTCCTGGTAGCCAAGGAAGTTCACCCGTGTCGGGATGTGCTCGGCCTTCAGCCGCGCCGCGATCTCGTTGATCGCTATCGCGTACCAGTCGCTCGGCGTCTTCTTCCTGCACTCAGCGCACTCACACTTGTTGTTCCGCGTGTCCGACATCCACACCAGGAGCACGTCGACCTCGCTGTGCTGGCGCGCGTAGACGACAGCCTCCTCGACGAGCGCCGCGCGGGCCTCCGGGTTCGAGTAGCACAACTCGGTGTTGATGGCGACGCCGTGGAACAGCTCGCGTCTACCGTCGATCTCGGCCAACCAAGACTGCCGCACGCCCTCGGGAAGCGCCGTCAGCGTCTCCCAGTCATAGCCGACGTAGCCCGCGGCCGCGGTCGTCCAGCCGTGGCCGACGCGGTGGAGCACCATCCCGTTCTCCTGCACGCGCGCGATCACACGATCGTCCAGCGCCAGACAGTCGGCATCGCTCAACCTCTCCGCGCGCGAGGCCGCGTCCATCTCGAGCCCGGCGTAACCGTCGCGCCAGAACACACCTGAGTGGCGGAACACCAACTCGAAGGAGTTCATCTTCTTCTTCGCCATCCAGTCCAGCAGGTCGAGCACGTGTTCCAAGCGCGGTGCGCCCTGGATGCTGACTCCACGGTGGCGGTAGCTGGCTTTCTCCCGGATCGCGCGCCTGGGCAGCGCAGCCCCCGCCTTCCTCGGCAGTACCTCTCCGTCAGGCCCGGGCCGCAGGAACACTGCGCCCATCTCCTCAAGCAGCCGGTAGGCGGCGAAGAGCACGCTGCGCGGATTCGACCCGGTCAGGTACACGACACCGCCCCTGGGGATCACTGCGAGAGCGTCATCGAGCGCATGCATCTCCGGCAGCGCGCCGATCCCGGCGCCGCCCATGTGCGCCGGCGTGCCCAGAACGATTGCTGGCCGTGTGCCACCGGCCACCACCGCGCGCGGCGGGAGCGCGCGCGCCTTCACGGGTGTGAGCTTCGGCAGATAGCGGGCGAGCTCCGAGGCAGCTTTCGCTACCGGGGCCTCGAATCCCAACGGTTGAATCAGGATGGTCATCGCGGCTGGCATGGGCTGGCTCCTCAGGCTCTGTTACATCCGATTCGGCTCGCGCGCCCTCCCGGCATGGTCCTGCTCACTCCCCGGGAACCGGAGGCGGAGCGCCCTGCCGGATGGAATCGAGCCAGGTTTGTTCGCGCGTGGAAAAGGCGTCGTGCGGGCCGCTATGGCCGGCGTCCGGTATCACCACCACCTCCTTGGGACCCTGGAGCTGGTTGGTCATAGCGAAGACGCCCGACGCCGGGCAGGTGGTGTCCACCAGGCCCAGCCCGACGAGGGTGGGGCATTTCACCCGCGACGCGAAGTTCACCGCATCGAAATACCGGCTTGTCTGCCTCACCTTGTCAGGATCCTTCCCTTTCGTCCGCCAGTACCATCCCGGCCACGCCGCGGCGCGGCCGGCTTGAGGACCCGTGAGGTCGCAGCCGGCAGGCACATCAGCAATGGCAGCGGAGATCCTCGGATCGAGCGCGGCTGTCACAATCGTCTGTAGCCCGCCTTGGCTGCCACCCATGACGACGAGCGTCCTGCCATCCCATTCGGGCCGGTGCGCGAGGTACTCGACCGCCCGGTAACACGAGAGATACATGCGCAGGAAGTAGCTGGCCTCACGGTCATCATTGCCGATCTCCGGGTAGTCCGCGAGAGTGGTCGCGCTGCCCCGCTGATAGAACTCTTCGGGTTTGTCAAAAGGCAGGTCGTGAGCCATGATGTTCAGGGTGAGCCAGCCGGCTTCCGCCCGCCAGACCACCCAGTCCTTCTGCAGCGGATAGACGCCGGCCCACTGGACGATGAGCAGAGCGGGCAGCTTACCCGTGCCCTTTGGCTTCGCAAGCTGGCCGTAGATGTGGCTGCCGCGGATGTTATCCATTCGAATCTTGAAGTAATCAACCGTGGGCCGGCCGCTGTCCCCCGCTTCGACCACCGGATTGGCCCGCACCGAGTGAAGCTCGGCGAGCTTGCCCTCCCAGAACCGGTCGAAGTCGCTCGGGCGGGGCGCGGACGGCGCGATGCCGGCCGGCTTCACCGCCGCTCCCGCCAGGCCGGTGACGTCCTTATCCGGCAGCTTCGCCTTCAGTTCTGCGAGGATCGTGCCGGGCCCGTTCAGTACCGCTTCGAGAGTAGCCTTTCCATCAATGAGAGGCAGCGCACCTTCGCGAAGAACCACCTGGCCGTTCTGCTTCAGGACATAGTGGATCTCGGTTGCCTGTGCGGCGCCCTCGCCTCGAAGCTCCAGACGCCAGGCAATCGGCTCACCCGGCGCGTAGATGCCAAGGGGCTTCGCAGGGGTAGCAACCAGCTCCTGGGCGAGAGTGGCACGCGAGATGGCGAGTATGACCAGAAGAGTGACGACCATGCGAACATGAGCGTTCCGCTTCATCGAACCCCCTATGGGCGGACCCGGCACATCGGCCGGGGTCTGGTCATTCCTTCGATTTCGCGTTCGCCCTGAGTTGCGGCCCTCCCTGCCCGGCGCGGCATATGCCGTAGAAACGAGACTTGAACGTTCTGGAGCGACTTCTTCCATCTTCGATCCGCGTCAGGCGATGATGGAATGCCCTCATTATCAGGGACTCGCGCTTTCGCAGAGACAGATTCCGACTCCGGCGCGACAAACGTCTGTTTCCAGAGGCGGTGGGATGCATGTGCACGTGCTGATGCCGCCGGACCTCAGTCTTTCATGGGACTTGCTGCGTATGTCGAGCACCGGTAGGACCGTCCTGAGAGCGTTCTGGGCTTGTCCAGACTGACTCCTTTCTTTTATCATCTGGGACCGGTAGGCGGCGCCTTCGGGTGCCGTTCTCTCTTTGGGGGTGAGGACGGCGGAGATTCACGAGGCATCGGTGTCATTGATGGTCCGGGCCATGGTGGTCAGCGCCCGGTGGGCGGCCCGCAGCCGCCGTCTCAGGCTGGAACGGGCCTGCGCCCGTGCGGAGGCGGGACGAGTGGCGGAGTCTGATGCAGGCATCCTGGGGTTGGAGGATGCGGTGGTGTTCCGGGATCCGGCTGAGGCACTTCCGCGAGCAGCGAATCACGATCTACGAGCTTGCCGCCTGAGCCGGACCACCATGGTGCTATACACAGCGTCCTATGTAATGACGCATAGTTTACGCAGGATATCATTGGGAGATGCCCAGAGATTGAACTGCGCCTCCACGGCTGCAATCACGTCGTCGAGGCTGGGGAAGTAGCGGTT
>JBEKKD010000148.1:0-8642 GCA_050010895.1 Armatimonadota bacterium | reverse complement strand
CCGCTTACAGCCGCCACCTGGGAGGCGTGAACATCGGGTTCCTGGACGGACACGCGGCCTGGTGGTCGTCAGAGGCGGTGCTGGCCGCCTATGCGAAGGGCGAGCTGGAGGGTCCGCGACCGAGAGGCCCTCACTCGGCCTTCGACGGGTGCCCATTCACGGCCGAGCATCCCGGCGTTCCGGTGCTCTACTGATTGGGTTCCAGGAACAGCCCATCCCGAAGACAGGATCCCGCTTGGCTGCGCCGGATAGGCGCAGCCCTTCGGAGGTCCGCACACCGGCCTCCATACCCGAGACTGCTGACCCCTGCGGCTACGGCGTCAGCCCTCCAGGCGTGCCGAGAAGGTTTGCCTGGAAGGATCCGTGCGCGGAGATGTCGCGGATTCTCCGGGAGCGATGACTCGTGAGTGTTCCGTGAAAGCGAAACGTGCCCCGGGCCCCCACGATCTCACCGGTTTCCGCATCGATCCAGACGCGGCTCTGGACCGTTCCGTTGCCCGCCCCCGCGTAGTCCTTGCTCTGCTCCGAGACGTTGAATCCCGCGGCCACCAGCTCGCCCGCCGGAAGGCTGAGGGTGATCTCTACCACCCGGCAGTTCCGCCCGCTGGCACGTTCAGCGCCGACGATCTGGGCGCTCACTTCGAGCGTGAACTCTCCCAGCCGGTCCACCACCAGTTCGTCCCGGCCGCGCCTGCGGGCAGGCGTCGCGGCACCGCCTCGCGTTGCCGCGAGCGGCAGGAGGAGAAATGCCGGCCCCGCCGTCTCGCTATCATACCTGAGGCCCTCTACCCTGACGAGACGGCACTCGCGCGAAAAGATGAGCGTCGCCCCTCCCGACCGTTCCGCACGAGAACGCGTGCGCGTCCGCCCGACCACCGTCGTCTCACACCCGGCCTCCGGCGTCACGCGTACCTCCCAGCCGCCGCCAGCTCCGCCGTGGGTCACAGACTGGCGGTAGATGACGTCGGACTCGTGGCTCTCGCGCTGTATTCCCTCCCCGCTGATAGTCGTGACGTCGGTGAAGCTGGCTCGGACGCGATAGTGTGAGCTACCGACGCGGAACCGATCCGGAACGCCGCCGGCCGGGCTCGCGAGTAAGGCCCAACTGCAGGCCAGCAGCACCGCGGCACGTTGCCACATCCTCATTCGGACCACCTCCCGCCAGGACGCCCCGTGGAGCCCGTCACTTCGCTCGGGACGGACGCCGCAGCCGGACGACGGGCGGTCGCCGCACAGTTGCTGTGCACCCCAGAAACCCTATTCGGGCATTCTGAGGGGTTTCCTTCATCTCTGCGTAGGTGCTATCCTGTCTGCGAAGTCAGCCAGGACGGCCCCACCGGCATCAAGCGGTACTTCCTCCCCGACGTCGGAGCCGCAGCCCGGCGCGCGCCACCGCGTCTGCCACCGTGCTCCTGCCGTTCAGGCACACCAGCCTTCCGCGTTCCGGTACCCTCCAGCCAACCACCCCCATCGTCCCGCTCTCATCCGTCGGGCGCAGCACGCGATCCCGGCTCCCAGACTGGCGTCGCACGCCTTCGCGACACCCACACCGCACGCACTTCCCGGGCCTGCATACCAGTGCCGTCTACTGCGTCCGCCCCACCTTCAGTCTCCACTCTGCCGCGTGCAGGTTGGCCTCCCGCATGCGCGTCACCTGATCCCACTTCGGCCGATCGGTCTCCTTGATCAGGCCGAAGGCATAGTGCTCGCCGTATACCAGGTCAGGCCCGAAGCCAGGGCCACGTCCGGTGAGTGGCTCATCCCGATACTCGAACCACGCGCCGCCCACGCAGTACGGATCAGCCGCCGCCGCCTTCACCCACGCGGTGTACTTCGCCCCCGCGTCGGCGTCGCTGCCCGCGTTCACGTGGAAGCGCCCAAAGCCGCGCTGTCCGTCGTACCAGGTGGGGTAGGAGAACTCGCCGCAGAAGGTCGGCTTGTCCAGTTCCTTCTCCAGCCGGCGCAGACGCTCGTTGCCGTACTCCGGCGTGTACAGGTCATAGCTCACTACATCCGCGTGCTTCGCGGCGAGCCGCCAGTCCTCCTCGCGATCCGGGCACACCGGGCACAGGTACGCGCCCAGATACAGGTGGTTCGGGTCGATGGACTTGATGGTCTCGTAGTTGCAGGCGTAGTACCGATCTGCGTAGAAGCGCCGCATCGTCTCCACATCCGCTGCAGGCGGCGTCGGTGTCGCCCCGTAGAGGGCATCCTTCGTGGCCGCGGTGATGTTCCACGCGGAGGCGAGAGCGGGGATCGAGCCGTGGTACGTGGCTTGCAGTATGTGGTCGACCAGCGCGCGCTTGCCCGGCACCGTCGCCCCCATCTTCAGGATGTCCGTGACCTCCTCCGGCTGGATCAACTCGTCCTTCTCACTCCCGACCGACCATCCCAACACCCGCGAACTGTCCCGCTCTGCGTCGATCTGCTCGGCCAGCTTCGCGCGGTACGCCTCCCGCACCGCCGCGTCGAATACGTCTGGATGCTCCACCAGGTTCGGTACGCCCCCTCGCTGGAGTACCGGCGTGGACACCAGCACCCCGGGCGCGCCCCACTTCGCCTCTCCGCTGAATCCCCACGCCCGCACCCGCGCCACGCTCTGCGTTTCCGCGCGGCCGAGCCAGTTCTCCCCGTACTTGCGGATCAGGTTGCACGCGTGCAGAGACACACACTCCGTGTTCTCTCCCGCCCCCCAGGCGTCGCGGCCCCAGGCGCGTGCGAACTGCCCCTCATGCGGCGGCAGCCACTCGAACAGGCTCTCTCGCCCGGTCGTCGGTGTGGTCGTCCAGATGGATGACGGCACGCTGCACACGCCCAGGTAGAAGGTCGGGTTGCCCTCCGGGCTGATCAACCACCACATGCCCTGCCGCTTCATCACCCGGAAGAACCCGCTCGCCTGCCCTTTCCATCCCGCCTTGCGATAGCCGCCGTACTGATCGAAGTCCAGGAACGGCGGCATCTGTGCCAGTCGCGCCGCCTCCGCCGCCACATCCCCGCGCAACTCATCCTCGGAGCGCACCTTGCCCCGCCACTGCGCCTGTCGCGCCTGCCCGAACCGATCGATGAACGGTGCCCACGCCGCCGCGTCGGCCCTGTGGAAGGTGAGGGAAGCTTCGATCGTCACGGTGTCGCCGGTCTGCACCTGCAGTGGCATCGTCAGTGGCGTGTAGGCCTCGAACAGGCGCAGCACGGCCGGCGGCTGCGTGCCACTCCGGACGCCCTGGCGAGCCACCACCTCTCCCTTGCGCGCCACCGTCACCTGCAGGTCGCTCACGTCCGCAATCCAGTCGCCCAGCGCGTTCGCCCACTCCGGCTGATCGCTGAAGGTGACCGTCGCGCCACTCGGCTGCATCCCTCCCGCGCTCTCTGCGGCCAGTTCGCCGTTGACGAAAAGCTGCGCGCGCACCGGCGTGATGACCCCGCGCACCCGGTAGGGCGTATCGAAGGTCAGGCCGGACCGGCACTGCGGCAGCCGCCATTCCTTGCCATCCCCCACCGCAAGGGTGAGGGGCACACCCGCGAGCTTCGCCCCCTCCAGATCGAGGTAGAAGCCTGTCTTCGCCCCCCAGTCGTACTGCTCCGCCAGATACAACCGGCACTCCGCAGCGTCGGCGCGACTCAGCAGCATGGGCAGCGGCAGCACGGCGAGCAGGAGGTGGCGCAGCTTCATCGTTTCCTCGCAGAGCGGGCGTTGTTCCATTCCTTCTTCGCCGCACGCCGGCACTGCTTCCTGTGAGGCTGTCGGCGGCCCTAGGCAGGCCCGAATCGGTGCCTTCTTTCGGTCTGCATCCACGTCCGATAATACCGGCTACTGGACGTAGGATCGCGGCCACTCGTAATCGTTCACGGCACCTTGGCCCCTGCAGAAGCAGGAGGAATAGGGCAAGTCCTCGGCAAGCTCTCGTCACTCCTTCTCAGGGGGAGGGAATGAGAGTAGAATAACGGCACGCGGCCGCGGCGCATGCCGCGGAAGTTGGGTACTCGAGGGCCGCGTTGACCAAGAAGCGGACAGTGCTGGCGTATTTGTTGCTGGGCGTCATTGCCGCGCTCACCCGCGCCTCTTGGCTTCCCTATCCTCAGTGGGAGCTGGCGACGCGTGCGCCCTATGTGGGGTTCGCCGCCTCCGGCCCGCGCGCGGTCGTGTTCGGCCTCTTCCCCTCCGCCTCCAAGCCGATCAGCAAGGGCATCGTACTCGAGGCGCCCACAGCCCTGGGACCGCTGGAGTCTACACGTGTGCTGCCGGAGATCGGGTTCGAGCCGTTACAAGTAAAGCTGTCGCCCGATGGCACCCAGCTCCTGCACGGCGGCGCGTGGACGTTGGCTTTCTACGGGCAACTCCCGCCCGGCGGGGAGGCGCGGGTATTTCGGAACGACCTGCGGCCCTTGACTCCGCGCGACATCGGGGAGCTCGACGAGCAGTCGCTCTTCGATATCTCTCCCGCCTGGGATACCGCGAGCAGGCAGTGGCTGACGTACGACCTGGCGGCGCACCTCGTGCCCGTCGCCTCCACGCCGCGCGTCGGCGGGACGGAGAGACGGTACTCCAGGGTTGAGTGGGGCTGGAATGGGATCGTCCTCCACCAGGCCGTCGGCACCACGCGCGAGTTCGTGGAGAGAGGGCACCGGGTGACGGTGCCCAGCGGCGTACGCCTCCGCCTGCCGGAGCCGGAGCTCGGGGTGTGGCTGGCGCCTCACGGCAAGACCTACATCGTGAACGCGTGGCTCCCCGGTCCCGGGCCGGAGGCCTGCGTCCTGCTCAGCGACAACCGGCTCTACCGATGCTCGGGTACCAAGGCCTCGCTGTTGCTCCGCCTTCCCGGCCGGCCCGAATCGGTGTGGCACCAGAGCGTATTCGGTGAGTCCCTCTTTCTGCAATCCCCACGCACGCTCGCGCGGATCGATACCAGAACCGGGAAGGTCGAGAGCAAAGACCTGGAGGATCTGGCGCCACGGCTGTTCAGTGATGCCGCGCTGCCTTACGCGATCCGTGCCCTCAGCCCGGATCTGGTTGCGGTCGTCGTGGGATGCCGGGACCTGCAGGGCCCCCCGAGCGGACTGGGCAAGCCGCAGATGGGGCGTCCTGTGACCTTCCGTGAGGAGGAGGAGCTTCCCAAGTCCACAGTCGGGAACCGGGGCACGTCGCGAGTCTACGTGCTCAGGTTCTCCGACTTGCACCTCCGCGAAGTGCTCCGACTGCCAGACCGCGCCCTCGTGCCGGCCACCGACGACGGATGCGCGGTCGGCGGGGATCGCAACCGGCTGTGGGTGCTCTGGTTCGAACCCGGGGGGAAGATCTGCGTCACCTACCGGCCGACAAGGGGTTGAGATGCCAGGGCCACCGGCGCGGAGACTCTATGCCCTCGACCTCCTCGTGACCTTGTTGGCCTCCGCGTCCGTGGCCTATGCCGGCCTGCACGCGTACTTCGAGGTCTGCGTCCGGGGAGCGGCGTTGGGAGGCGGCGTGCGGAATGGGGTGACGGCGGATCTGCTCGTCTTCACCCTCGGCTGCCTCTGCTTCGCGGGGGCGCTGGTGCTGGTCCGCGCGGAGGTGAGCGCAAGGTGGACCCGGCGCGCGACCTCCGACGCACCGATGGAAGGCTCCGTGCTCGGAGGTTACATCGGGCGCCGTCTCTCCCGGCGTCGCCTCTTTCCGCTGCTGGCGGCCGTCCTCGTCATCTGCGCCTACGTCACGTGGTCCGGCGTGGGCAACAGTGCGGCGCGCGATCTGGTCCTGGAGATGCAGTGGGTGGCCCTGTTCGTACTGGGGACGACCACCGTCGCGCTCGCCGCCTCGCGCGTGACCGGGACCTACCTGCCGGGCCTGGGCGACGTCTCGCCTCAGCCATCGGCCGCGCTGACGCTGGCGCTGCTGGCGGGTGCGCCGGCGCGAGAATACGTGCTGTTCGCATCCATGTTGCCTTTCTCTCTGGCGGCGAGTCTGCGGGCGGGCTGGAGTCCCTCCGCGTGGTTGGGTTTCGCCGCGGACATGCTGGTCCTCTCGGTGCTCTGCAGCGCGCTGGCGGCGCTCTTCGGCCTGGCACTCCGTCACCGGGCGGCGAGCGTGACGGTCGTGCTGCTGCTCGTGATCTTGCTCCATGTGGGATGGCAGATACAGCCCATCGGGTGCCTGACGCTGGCGCCGCTCTACGAAGTACTCACCGTGCCGCAGTGGTCGGTGCCCCCACCTCCGCACACCACCCTCCTGGGGACACCGGCGTCCGCGCTCCTCGTCTCGCTGCTGCACCAGGCGCCCCTGCTTCTGTTCCTGGTGGTGACGGTCGCCCGCAAGACGCGCGTCGCGGGGACCGCCGCGGTGTCGAAGCTCGGGGCCGTCGCTCTCTATGTGGTAGTCGCGGTGCTTCTGCTCCTTGACGCACCTGTCGGCATCCGGAGTTCGCCGCCGGGCAGCTTGCCCTCCGTCGACTTGGGGCTGTTGACACTCGGCTATGGTCTATTGGCCACCGGGGCACTCCTGGTCTCGCTGGTGACGGTGGACGCCGCGACGTTTCGCCAGGGCCTCCGCCGCGTGCTAGCGTGGGACGAAAGAGCGGCCAACTTCGTGCCGACGCTCTGTATCGGGGCCTGCTGCGCGGGGGCCGGACTCGTTGCCGCGGCGCTCGCGCCCGGGATCGCCGGTTACCGCCACGCGGTAGTCACCTCCACCCTGGTGGGGGCGGGGGCGATTCTGTTCTGGGGGTCGACGAAACAGGCCTTCGCGCTGGCCTTCCCGAGGCGAGGCGCGATCTGGTTCGCGCTGCTGGTTGGCGCGTGTTGGGGCCTGCCCCTGGTTATCGGGTGCGCGAGCTTCCTTCTGGCGAACGTCGAGCCGGCCGACAGCGTGGCCTTCGCGCTCAGCCCCCTCTCCAGCATCGGCCTGCTGCTCCTCGCCGGGCCCACCGCCGTTGATACAGCACCTAGCGTCGTGGCTCTCATCGCGGGGCTCCTCCTGACGCTGGGGGGTGCGCTCTTCGCCGCTTGGATCACGCGAAGAGCGGCCCGCGCGGCTGTGGAGGCGGGCTGAACCAATGCGAGCTATCTGGTGAAGGGAGCCTGACTTCATAGATGCACGATCGGTCGCTCCGCGATGCCGGCTGGGCCTGCGTCCGATAATGCCCCCTATGGGACGCAGACGGTGGATAGCTCTCACATGCTGCCACACCGAAGAAGCAGGCAATGCCCCGGATTCCCAGGAGTTTGGGTGGCTTTGCCTGAACTGCTGTCGGCAGGAGGAGAGGGATATGGGGAACAGGCTGTGGTACACCGGCGAGGAGATCGTCGCAGGCCCGAAGCTCGCGGGGGTGGAGGAACCCTATCAGGTACACTTCTGCTTCATTCCGCCCAGACCGGCCGACCTGTGCATGACCCTCGATCCGGTGTCAGGCGAAGTGAACGCAATGGCCGGCACGGTGGGCCCGCTCACCTGGACGCCGTACACGATCTGCCTCCATATCGCCAGGCGAGAGTCGAGCGATACCTATCGCAATCTGATCGCCACGCGGGAATGTGCCATCTCCTTGCCCACCAAGGAGCAGGTGAGGCAGACGTGGATCCTCAATATGAAGCTGCCGCGCGGCATCAGCGAACTGGAGGTGGCACGCTTCACCCCGCTGCCTTCGAAGCTCATCGCGCCTCCTGGAATCGCCGAGTGCCCGATCAACCTGGAGTGCCAGGTGGAGTTCTGGAAGGACTACTACACGCATGGAATCTTCTTCTGTAAGGTGGTCGGCGGCAGCATTGACGAGGAGGTCGCCCGCTGGCCCCGGGAGCGGGTGATGAACCTCTATCCCACCTACGAGGTGGATGATACCCAGAACCAGTGGGGCGGCCACATCGAGCGGCTGGGCGTGCTGGGCGAGCTGTATGAGACGCCGCTGTTTCCCCTAGGCGTGAAGAGCGGATGGTGGGGAGGCGGGATTGAGATCTGGCTGGCCGAGCTCAAAGAAGAGGGCTATCTGAGCGAGCAGGAAGCGCGGCGGATGGCCGACTGGCAGATCGCCTTCGAATCTCGCTTCGACGACCTCGAGTCGGTCGAGCGCGCCGAGGCGCGCAGCAAGCTCACTCGTGCCTGTGAACTGCTGGCGTGGGAGGAGTGGGACGCGGTGCACGCGCTGCTGCGCAAGGAGTGAGGGGTTCGTCTTGGGTCCCAGGATCTGCGCCCGAAATCTGCTCCTCTCCCGGGCCTGGATCTGCGTCCGATAGCGCCGATTACTGGACGCAGGCCGCGAGTAGGGTACCGCTGTCGACCCCCGCGACGGCTCGCCCTGGGTCTTCGACAACACGGGCGAGGGTCTCACCCACCTCGCCGACGACGACGCCCAGCTCGGGCAGTGGACCGGCTTCGACCATGCCGGCTCTCTCTCCATCAGCCCCATCAACCGCAGCGTCTGGTTCTCCGACCTGAGCCATGCCAGCTTGGTGCACATAGCCTCGACAGGGGCGGTGCTGTCGCAGCTTGTATCCTACTCCGGGAAGGTCGCGGTGAGCCCGCGAGACAGCAGCGTGTGGGTCGCGCAGGACCAACTGGTGCATCTGAAGGTGTCCTGGTTCGCTGACGTGCCGCTCGCCAATTGGGCCTCGGATGCTATCGGCGCCTGCGCCGTGGCCGAGATCGTCGGCGGCTACCCGGACGCCACCTATCAACC
>JBEKKD010000147.1:0-8687 GCA_050010895.1 Armatimonadota bacterium | reverse complement strand
GGCGGCGCAGCCGACGGCGCCGCTGAAGTACCGACGCAACGGGCTTACTGCGCAGCTACGCCATTCGGCTGCCGCTATTCACCGAGGTCGTCTTTCGCGCGGCGTTCGTCTTTACGGATTTCGCGCCGAACGTAGCCGCGTTTGCCGTGCTTCGTCGTATGGAAGCGCGCCGGCGGCATGACCGGCCGCGCGAAAAGCCTGAGTTTCCGCTTCTTCGGTTTCCTCATGGTGTTTCCGGCTGCCGCAGCACCGCGCTGACACGCGCCGCCCGAAGGAATTCCATTTCCAGGGAGAGAAGTCATGCTCACGATTTCGCGTCTGCCGAACTGCTCCGTGAGTTGGTGAGACATTGGGGGATGTGACGCTTCTGGTCGAACGGCTAGAGCACGGGAAGGACCTGCCCGCGCCGGCGTATATGACCGAGCACGCGGCCGGGATGGACCTGCGCGCGGCGGTCGGGGAGCCGGTCACGCTGGAGCCGGGACGGCACGCGCTGATCCCGACGGGGATTCGGATCGCGGTGCCGTTCGGGTATGAGGCGCAGGTGCGGCCTCGCAGCGGACTGGCGGCGAAGCACGGGGTGACCATTCTGAACACGCCTGGGACCATCGACGCGGACTACCGGGGAGAGGTGTGCGTGATCCTGGTGAATCATGGCCGGGATTCGTTCGTGATCGCGCGCGGCGACCGGATCGCACAGATGGTGGTGGCGCCGGTGACGCGGGTGCAGGTGCAGATGACGGGGAAGCTCGACGCGACCGCGCGAGGCGATGGGGGGTTCGGCCACACAGGCCGGTAGGCGATGGCAGCATACATCATCGGCATCGGGGGCGGGAGCGCGTCCGGGAAGTCCACGATCGCGGGGAAGCTGAAGGAGCGGCTGGCGCCGCTGGTGGTGGAGGTCACGAACCAGGACCGATACTTCTGGAAGACGGAGAAGCTGCCGCGGACGACCGATCGCGCGGGGGTGCGGGAGTGGCCGGATTACAACCAGCCCGGTTCTTTCGACTGGGTGAACCTGCGGCTCGCGCTTCGCGCCGCGCGTGAGGGATGCGCGGATGTGATGATATTCGAGGGCATTCTGATGCTGTGGGACGCGGAGATGCGCGGGCTGATGGATCTGAAGCTGTTCGTCGAGGCGGATGCGGATGAACGCATCGTGCGGCGGATCCGACGGAATGTTGCGCGGGGCTATGACCTCGACGGCATCTGCGATTACTATCTCGATTCGGTGCGCTATCGCCACGCGGAGTTCTGTCAGCCGACGAGGGAACACGCCGACCTGGTGATACCGGGGGGAAAGGATGAGGCGGAGCGCGCGGAGGTAGCGCTGGCGGAGGTGTGCAGGAGGGTGCGGGAGGCGCGGAGGTAACGAAGAGTCGAGGAGCTAGTGAACGGCGGGATTGCCACGCGCGGTGAGTCCCTGGCGGGACTCACGGGTTCGCAAAGACAGCAGGCAAATGCAGCGGAGCGGGTCAGCGGCAGGGGACAAGTTCCTGCCCTGCAGAATGCACGACACGGCGTGATCCCTCGCTTCGCTCGGGATAACATATCGGATGATGCGGCAAGTCTACGCTGATCTTCATATTCATATCGGAAGAACGAACTTGGGCAGGCCGGTCAAGATCACGGCGGCCCGCGATCTGACGTTCGAGAACATCGCGAAGGAGTGCGCCACTCGGAAGGGCATCGAGCTGGCCGGGGTGGTGGACTGCGGCTCGCCGGCGGTGATCGCGGACATCGAGGCGCTGGTGCAGAGCGGCGAGATGGTGGAGCTGCCGGCCGGGGGGCTGAGGTACCGCGACGCGACGACGGTGCTGCTGGGGTGCGAGCTGGAGACGGCTGAGGAGAATGGCGGTGTATCCCATCACGTGTCCTTCTTTCCCGCTCTGGAGCCGCTGAAGGTCTACGTGGGGCTGCTGAAGCGCCTGGTGACAAATCTCGAACTCAGCTCCCAGCGCTGTCGATCGCCGGCGCGGCAACTGCTGCGGATGACGCTGAGCGCGGGCGGCGCTTTCGTTCCCGCGCACGCATTCACGCCGCACAAGAGCGTGTATGGCAGTTGCGTGCGGCGTCTCAGCGAGATGTTCGGAGATGAAGTCGGGGAACTGGCCGGCATCGAACTGGGACTGAGCGCGGATAGCTTTCTCGCGGATCGCATCGCCGAACTGGCGGAGATCACCTTTGTGTCGAACTCCGACGCCCACTCGCTGCCGAAGATCGCGCGGGAGTACAATGTGCTGTGGCTGGAGGATGCGAGCTACAGCGAGGTGATGATGGCGCTGCGGCGCGAGGGCGGGCGGAAGGTGCTCGCGAACTACGGGCTCGACCCGCGGCTGGGCAAGTATCATCGCACGTATTGTACGGAATGTAAGGTGATCGGATCGACAGCGCCTCCGATCATGACCTGTCCGGTGTGCGGCGGAAGTGATGTCGTCAGAGGCGTGCTCGATAGGATCGCCGAGATCGCCGATTACCCGGAGCCGCGGCCGCCCGAGCACCGGCCGCCGTATCACTACCAGGTTCCGCTGCAGTTCTTGCCCGGGATCGGCGCGGTGACGCTGGGGAAGCTGCTGAACCGGTTCGGGACGGAGATGCGCGTGCTGCACGAGGCTGACCGAGAAGACCTGGTGCGGACGATCGGCGAGAAGGCGGCGGACCAGATCATCAGGGCGCGGGAGGGAACGCTGCCGCTGCGGCCGGGCGGCGGCGGGCACTACGGCAAGCCGGTGACGGACGGGTCCGAGATGCAGCTTTCGATGGGATGGTGACATGCGCGGTCTGCTGATAACGCTGGAGGGAATAGACGGGGCCGGCAAGAGCACGCAGGCGCGGATGCTCGCAGACTGGCTGCGGCAGGCGGGGTACGCGGTGACGCCGACGCGCGAGCCGGGAGGCACGAAGATCGGCGACGCGATCCGGGAGTTGGTGCTTTCGCACGACCACGCGATGCCGCCGGAGGCGGAGTTGTTCCTCTATCTGGCGGACCGTGCGGCGCATGTGGCAGAGGTCCTGCGGCCCCGCATCGAAGCAGGCGATGTGGTGGTATGCGAGCGTTTCTCCGACTCAACGGTGGCGTACCAGGGCTACGGCAGAGGGCTTGACCTGGGCGTCTTGCGGCAGTTCAACGCGATGGCGACGGGGGGACTGGCGCCGGACCTTACGATCGTGCTCGACCTACAGCCGAGCCGAGCGCGACTGGACGGAAACCGCCTCGACAGGCTGGAATCGGAGGGCGAGGAATTCAGTCTGCGAGTAGCTCAGGGATTCCGCGAGCTGGCGAGAAATGAGCCAAATCGCATCAAGCTGGTTGATGCCGCTCCCGAGACAGGTGTGGTATACTTGGGAGTTATAGGATTCGTTCAGGAATTGCTGGCAATGCACGGCCCGCCGCCTGGGGTGCTGGGAGAAGCATCATGAAGCTGGTCATCGCCGTGGTGCAGGACAAGGACCATCGCAAGGTGATGGATGCGCTCCTGGAGCGGGGGTACCAGTTCACCATCGTCGCCAGCACGGGCGGTCTGCTGCGTGAGGGCAACGTCACGTTCCTGATCGGCACCGAGAAGGAACAGGTGGACGGCATCATCGAGGTGATCGGCGCTCATTCGAAGACTCGCGAGCAGTTGGTGAACGTGTTCCCGCCCACGATCGAGCCCATCGGCACCTGTATCCCGAGCCCGGTGAAAGTGCAGGTCGGTGGAGCGACGGTGTTCGTGCTGAACGTGGAACGGTTCGAGAAGCTTTGACAGTGAACGATGCGGTGGTGCGCCTGGACGACCTGATCGGTCAGTCCAGGGCGGCGACGGTGCTGAAGAACGCGATTCGGCGCGACCGGGTGGCACACGCCTACCTGTTCTGGGGGCCGGATGGCGTCGGGAAAGCGACGGCCGCCGGTCTTTTTGCGCAGGCGCTGAACTGCGAGCAGCCCTCTCCGGACGACCCCGCGATTGCCTGTGGCCGGTGCCGCTCGTGCGCGCTGATCGCGCGAAATAGCCATCCGGATGTGCGGGTGATCACGACGACGCTGACGCGCCAGGGCCAAGAGCGCACCGAGATCAGCATCGACCAGATTCGCCAGGATCCGAAGAAGCCGCGCGAAGCCCCGCGACCGCTGATCCAGGACGCCTATCTGAAGCCGGCTCTCGGCGCGCACAAGGTCTACATCGTTGACCCGGCGGACCGCATGAGCCTGCCGGCAGCGAATGCGCTCCTGCGCGCGCTGGAGGACCCGCCGCTGCACGTGGTGATGGTGCTGGTGACGGAGCACCCGTCCACGCTTCTCCCGACAGTGGTGTCTCGCTGTCAGCAGGTCGGCTTCTCGCTGGCAGGGACGGCGGCGATCCAGGAACGATTGGCAGCGATGGGAGTGGAGCCTACAGCTGCGGCGTCGCTGGCCCAGCTATCGAGCGGGCGGCCGGGATGGGCCATCCGCGCGGCAGGGCGGCCCGAGGTGCTGGAGACGCGGGCGGCGCTGCTGGAGCTGTGCGCTGATCTCGGGAGGCAGCCTGTGTCCGCGAGCTTGCGGATGGCGGAGGAGATCAAGCTGCTGGCTTCGGACATGGTCGGCGGCAGCAGCGTCGCCGGAGAGGAGCCCGCTGACGAGGAAGCGGACGACGCAGCGCCGTCGAAGGTGAAAGCGGTTCCGGACCGGGCGCTGCGGGCCGGACTGCCGTGGTGCCTCGATGTCATGGCGACCTGGTACCGGGACTGCCTGGCGGCTGCGGAGGACTCGATGCTGATCAACGCGGACCGCGCTCCGGTGATCGAGCGTGCGGCAGCGGCGTTCTCCTGCCAGTACGCGGAGGCGGCGGTCGATGCGATACTGAGTACGAAGCAGCAGATTGAGCGGAACGCCAACATCGACCTCGCCTTGGAATGCTTGGCAGCTCAACTGGCAGGCGGGATGAGTGATAGGCGCCCGCGAGGGGTAAGCTGAAGGCGACATGGGAGCCGGCTCCGTGTCTGATGGGCAGACAGGAACGTTGCCGGGAAGGCTGGAAGATGTGGCTGTAGGTGGCAGGTTTCGCAGATCTGCCTGCGGTTGACAAGAGGATTCGACGCGGCGGCGTCTCAAGCGTGGCGGAGGGGTAGAGAGTTGTTGGGTGCTGGTACAACTCCTGAGGGAGAGAAGTGATGATATCGGGTTCTGAACAGAAGAAGAAAATGCACAGGGGGATGTGGACCGCGATGGTGGTGATCGCTCTCGTCACCGTTGCGGTGGCGGCCGGGTGGCTGGCCAGGCCGACGGGAGGGGTGGCAGCGGGGGTGGCGCCGCCCGAAGTGGCGGCGCTGGAGTCGGTGCAGCAAGGCATGGTATGGGTGGCGCAGACCGTCGAGCCATCGGTAGTCTTTATCGAGGCAGAGCAGAAGGCGGGCGCGGAGGAGTCGTCTCTCGATGACCAGGATCAGCAGGATCAGGACCAGGGAGGGCTTCCGCAGTTGCCCGAGCCGTTCCGCAAGTTCTTCGGTCCGGGCGGCCCAACGACGCCGCAGCCCCAGCAGCGGACACCCCAGATCGGGCAGGGATCCGGCGTGATTATCGATGCGGCCGGTTACATATTGACGAACAACCACGTGGTTGGGGGCTCTTCTCGAGTTACCGTGCACCTCGCGAACGGTGATTCGTTCCCGGCGAAGGTGATTGGTACGGATCGTCTGACTGATTTGGCCGTGATCAAGGTCGAGCCGAGAACGCCGCTCACTGCCGCGAGACTGGGTGACGCGGACGCAATCAAGGCCGGAATGTGGGCGATTGCCATCGGCTACCCATTCGGCGGATTGGGAGTGAGCGGCTATGGACCCAGCCAGGGTCGCTTTGACGAGCCGCAGCGTTACGAACCGACTCTCACCGTCGGTGTCATCAGCGCGACCGGCCGGCAGATCACTTCCGACATTCCCGGGCGTCCTTTCAGGGATCTGATCCAGACCGACGCTCCCATCAACCCCGGAAATAGCGGCGGTCCGCTCGTAAACATTCGCGCTGAGGTCGTCGGCATCAACCAGGCGATCTACACGGCGTCGCCATTCGGCGGCAATATCGGTGTGGGCTTTGCGATCCCGATTGACGCTCACACGAAGGATGTCATCAGGACATTGAAGGGCGGGGCTACCGTGGTGCGCGGTCAGCTCGGGGTGCAGGTGAAGCCGCTGACCGCGGCGCTGAAGCAGAACTACGGGGCCACGAGCGGAGTGTTCGTCGACGGCGTCCAGCCGGATAGCCCGGCCGCGAAAGCCGGAGTGAAGGCCGAGGACGTCATCCTGCGCTACAACCGAACCGACGTGACTTCGACCGACCAGTTTGTGACGATGGTGCAGGGGACGAAGCCGGGAAGCGTGGCTGACCTGACAGTGCTGCGCGCCGGCAAGTCTGAGATGATCAAAGTGACCGTGGGTGCGTACTCCCCCGAGGCGCCCGAGAAGAAAGCGGCGGCCCCGGAGAAGATGAAGCTTGGGCTCTCTTTGGAGGCGCTCCCAGAGGATGAAGCGCGCGATCTCGGGATTACCGGCGGAGTGCGAGTGCGCGATGTGAACCCGATGGGTGACGGTGCGCGGGCCGGTCTCGACAAGGGCGACGTGATCGTGAAGGTCAACCGCGATGACGTCAAGAGCATCGAGGACTACCAGCGCGCTGTGAGCGGCTTGAAGAAGGGCGACGCTGTGGTGATCCGCGCGTGGCATCGTAGGACGAACGGGATCACCACGTTCGAGATAGACAGCCTTTCGGAATAAGACGAGCTGGCCGGAGGAATGCCTCTTGGTCTATGCGGCGCCCTCGCCCGTTGCGCGGGCGCCGCGCTGTTTACAAACCGGCGGCGGTGTGATACTGTATTGGTGGTAACCGAAGAGATCGCCGCGGGGTAGAGCAGCCAGGTAGCTCGTCGGGCTCATAACCCGGAGGTCGCAGGTTCGAATCCTGCCCCCGCTACCATGATTAGAGAAGAATCGCCCCCCTCAGGGGCGGTTCTTTTTTGTGCGTATCGGGCGCCGACGTTCCGTAGTCGAAGAGAAGACTTCTCGTTTGAGGGCAGTCCAGAAGCCTCTGCGGCCAAATCGGTGGTCGCAGGTTGGTATCGGGTTCCACCCCCTGGGTCTGGCGCCATTCCGTCGCCCATATCCGGTACCGCGTAGAAGCAGCCCGTCCCGCTTCGCGATACAGGGTCGAACTCGATCCCCCGCAAGAAGGCGCGGATGAAGGTGCGCTTCTCGTCCACCGTGCCAAAGCGCGCAACCTGATCCACCTGGGGCGCCAGCGCGAAGGCGGCCTGCACGAGTTCCGCGGCCTGGCATTCCCGCCCCTGCTGCTCTAGCAACGCCTGTTCTTGTTGCTCTAGCGCTACGATCTCGTCCCGCAGCTTCTCGATCCTCCTATCCACATAGTCGCGGTTGGTGGGCGTGATGTTATCCAGCAGGTTCTCGATGCTGGCCTCGATATCGGACTTGCGCTGGCGTACGATCGCGAGTTCAGACTCGTCGAACCGGTCACTGCCAGCTACTTCCTGCTCGATCATCTCCCGCAGCTTCTGCTCTCCCCCCCGTTTCAGGTAGCCCTTCACGATGTGGGTGATCTGCCCGAATACCCACTCCTCGAACTCGTCCTTGGGGACCACCAAGCGCGTACAGCAGGACTTGCCCTTGGTGACATAGCCGCCGCAGGCATAGCCCAGGGTCTTCACCGCGGACCCGTCCGTGCGCTTCCGGCCCTTGTGAGTGGTGTATCCCTGCCAGGTGTGCCCGCAGTGCTGGCACTGAATCAGGCCGGTAAGCAGGAAGGGAGAATGGGCTCCGTGGCCGGTGCGGTAGCTGTGCTGAGAGGGATCGCGCTTCCGCGACTGACGCTTGCTCTGGGCCGCCTGGAACAGCGTGCGGGAGATCAGTGCCGGATGGGCGTCCTTCACTACCACCCAGTCATCGGGCCGGTTGTGCTCAGGCCCGGCACCCGGGATGCCCGAGCGCGCCACCGCCCTCCCCTTCTCCACCCGGTGGAACTTCCCGGAGCTGCGTCTGTTCCAGGCAAAGTCGCCCACGTAGGCTGGGTTCATCAGGATATCGCGGATCGTCGTCATCGCCCACCCGGACCGATGCTTCTGCGACCACTTGCCACCGCGAGGTGATGGCACCCCCTGCTGGTTGAGCCGGTCGGCGACTCCCTTGAACCCCAGGCCCTCGTTCACGTACCAGGAGAAGATGCTGCGGATAACCGCCACCCGACCCGGCATGCTAGGCGCCAGCTTGCAGCGGTCGCTCTTGGCGAAGGTGAGCCGCTCTCCCCGGGGCACCACGCGGGTGACGTTGCCCTCCTCGTCCAGCACCTGCTTGCTCAGGTCGTCGCCATAGCGGACGGTCATGAGGAAGCGGCCATCGGTGGCACCATACGCAAGGTCGTAGCCATAGGGCGGCTGCCCTCCTGACCACCAGCCCCCGCTGGAGCGAGAGACCAGGCCGCGGATGGTGACCTTTGATAGCTCCTTGGATTCCTGCCGCGCCTGCCACTGCTTCACCGGCCGCAGTAGGTCGTCGCTGTCGTCACCGTTGAAGCCTTCCGAGACGTAGATCACCTCGACGCCGGCGCGCCTGAGCAGGAAACGATAGTGGCCGGCCTCGTCGTTGTCCCCCCGGCCGAAGCGCTTGATGTCATAGACCAGCACGTACCGGAAGGGGCAGCCTTCGGCGCCCGCAGCCTCGATCAG
>JBEKKD010000146.1:0-8687 GCA_050010895.1 Armatimonadota bacterium | reverse complement strand
CGCCGGGAAGCATGACCTCCTGGTCGACCTTTATCACGCGGGAGCGAAGCAGGATCTCGCGAATGTCGATCTGTGGTTCACCGCAAATGGGCATCTGGTCACTTTGATGTTCGCGGGGCATGACAGACCTTTCCCCTTCATCGGATCATACTCGTTCGCTCAGTTACGAGAGTCGGCGGCGCCACGACTGCGAGAGAAGCTACGAGAGGAGCCGCGCGTCAAGACAGGGCGAGCTGAGTAACAGGGAGGGCTCAGGTATGACCGATATGCTCTCGTTCGCGTGGCTCACCGTTACTCGACACAAGGTGCGATCGCTCCTGGCGGTCTTTGGGGCGGCCGTCGGCATCTGCGCACTGACGTCCATCGTGTCAGTCGAGAAGTCATGGCAGCGGGCCGTCATGCAGTTCTTCTCCGGCATGGACATGGGAATCGTGGAGGTTTCCTCTCCGCGCGACCGCAGTCGCGGCCCGCGCGAGGCCCGGCCGCGACTGGACAGCGCGAGCCTGAAGTCCCTGGTCGCGGGTTGCCCCACCGTCAGCTCGGCGACGGCGGTGAGCTGGGCCGTGCTGGCGGCTTCCTACGGACGGTACGCCCTGGAGGTCCCGATCCGAGCCATCGACGCCGACTACTGCGTCGCCCTCCCGACGCGGGTCTGGGAAGGTCGGTTTTTCACCGCACTGGAAGCCTCGTCACGAACTGCCGTTTGCGTGCTGGATCTGAAGACGCGTCTCTCGCTGTTCGGCGACGATCCGGCCGTGGGTCAAGAGGTTCGCCTGGGCGCCACCAAGTTCAGGGTCATCGGCGTTGTCACCGCGAGTGGCCGCAAAGCCAACAGCGACGGGGAGATCTTCGTCCCATCAGCCTGGAGCCGGTTCCTGCTCACCTCCGGTATCCGACGGGCGCGTACCAGCGTCTTCGCGCGCGTCGCCGATCCTAAGGCGGCCCACGCGCAGATCGCGCAGGCGCTCCAGCGGCGTGTGCAGGAGAAGTGCGACGACTGCGTCTCCTCCTTGTGGAAGCAGCGGGAGCTCGCGCTGCGATCCCGGCAGCGCACGACCCTCTATACCGGGTTGGCCGCCGTCTGCGCGCTCTTCGTCGCCGGTCTCGGCATCGCCGGGCTCCTTTTCGTTTCGACTGCGGAACGCACGCGCGAGATCGGCATCTGCCGCGCCTTGGGAGCGACGTGGGCGCATCTCCTCGGCGAGTATCTCGGCGTGAGCCTCATGCTCAGCGGGGCCGGCTGCCTGGTCGGCGTCGTGCTGGGCATCCCGGCCGCGATGGCTGGTGTCTTCGCCTCGCGTTGGGATGCCCCCATCGCCCAGCAGAACACCGTACTCCTCGGGGGCAAGGTGGCTACCTTCCCGAAGGTGTCGGAGATCGTAGTGACCATCTCCTGGGAGGCGATCGCGATCGCGGTGGCGTTCGCGACGCTAAGCGCGATCGTGGCGGCCATCGCCCCGGCGTGGGAGGCGATGCGGCTCGACCCGGCGCGCGCCATCGCCGAGCAGTACGCGACCGGCGCAGGAACGCAGCTCCGCAAGGCGCTGGCGAGCCTCCAGATCGCCTTCGGTGTCCTGGTCCTCATCGTCCCGACCTCGTTCTTCGCGGCCATTCAACAGCAAGAGCATCGCGACGCGAGGAGGAACCTCGGCCAAGACAGACTCTCTGCGAGCGCGGATCCCGTTGCCGCTTTGCGCAGGTACGCCAGCAAAGCGGACGAAGAGGAGTACCGCCAGGCGCTGGCCGACCTCCTCGTTTCCACCGACATCGCGGCCGTGCTGCGACAGCGAGCACCTTTGCTGCAGCATGTCACTCCAGTCGTCCCCGCGATGATGGACATCGCCTATGCAGATCAGACGCTCCCCAACGTGCAGATTCTCTTCACGACTTCCGCCTCCCTTGACTACCATCCAGGACTGGAGAAGGGGGATACCGGCGAGACGGCCAAGGGGTTCGACGCGGGGTCACCGGTGGTCATCCTCGACACCTCTGTGTCGCAGTTTCTCTTCGATACTGGCAATCCACTGCATCGCAGAGTGAACGTGGCCGGAACGATGTTCACGGTCTGCGCAACTCGGCCAGCGTCTGAAACCAGCTTCGCCGGCACCATCTGGCTGCCGCTGTCGTTCTACCGAAAGCTCCAGCCCAGGTTCCTCCACGAGAGCGACAGGCCGCTGAGCTTCCGCGGGGTGCGGACCCGGATCGACGCGCAACCCAGTGATACGGACAAGTACACTGAGGCGAATATGCAGTTTCGGGATGCGCTTCTCCCGCTCTTGCCGGAGCGCGCGCAGAGCGGGATCGCCTTCAGCGCGGACGTCCCCGCCACGATGCGAGACCTCATCATGCAGCAGAAGGCAGCGGCTGCGCGCGGCACGGTCGGAGCGCTCGCGGTACTCCTCATCGCCCTGGCGGGACTGGCCAACATGCTGCTGGTGTCGGTGCACACGGAGATCTGGGAGACCGGTGTGCGTCGCGCCCTCGGCGCCACGCGCGCGGACGTCATCTGGCACTTCCTCTCCGAAGGCACACTGCTCAGTGCGGCGGGGGTGGTGGCCGGGGTGCTGCTCGGGATCCTCGCCTGTTGGTTGACGAAGACCCAGGTCGGACTGCCGGTCTCAGTGTCCGGCTTCTGGATCTGTGCCGGCGCGGTCGCCGTCATCACCGCAGGCACCCTCATCTCACTGGTGCCGGCCCTCATCGCCGCGCGCCTGAGCGTCGTCACTGCACTTCGGTCGTAAGACGCGCATCTCTGTCGTGGCGCGCGCGAGGCCACGCGGCACCCGCGCACGATACCAGTGTGTGGTAGATCGCCGCAATGTCGGATGGTCAGCGGCCGCCTGAGAGAAGCACGTAACCAGAGGGATTCCTGATGGGCGTTGGGGTCGAACAACAAGACGGACCCTCGGGCTCGTTCATGGGTACATCCTGGGGCGCTGGTGACCCCGCTCACTGTAGCCTTATGGAGTAGACACGGAGAGGTAAAGGGAGCCGAACCGGGAGTGCGGTGCGAAGCGTTGCTGAGCGGCAGCACAGGGCATCGGAGGGGAAGATGGCGGCCCGCGATCCTGGTCCTTACGTGGTCACAGAACTGAGGCACGCGGAGGTCCTGAAGCCGGGATTCGCGCTCGTCATCGGGATGGAGCGAAGCGGCGAGCCACTCTCCGCGTTTGAGGGCATCTACCTGCGTTCGCAGGCAGGGCTACGGCCGCTAGCGGGCTCTACGCCAGATGTGCACGTCGAGACGATCCAAGGCTGTTATTGCAGAGCGATAATGTCCCCTTTCCTGCAGAGGGAAAATGTCCCCATCATGCCATCCTGGTGGCCCCGCCTAGCCGCGGCGGGGCCCGTCCGCACAAGGCGTGGTCGGTCGCTACGGAGCGAGGCGGCTTCTGTCTCTTGGGAATAGCGTCGCCTCGCGGATGTTCCCCAGGTTGAGCAGTTTGGCGGTGATCCGCTCCAGCCCGGCGCCGAGGCCGCCGTGGGGAGGCATCCCGAATCGAAACGCCTCCAGGTAGAAGTCAAATCGCGCCGGGTCCAGTCCACGCCGCGCCATCTTCTCAACGTAGTCTGCATAGCGGTGGAGTCGCTGGCCTCCAGTGGTGATCTCCCACCCGCGGAACAGAAGGTCGAAGCTGAGCGTCAGCTCTGGGTTCTCCGGGTCGTCCATGGCGTAGAAGGGACGTTTCTCCGTGCCGTAATGCGTGACGAACAGGAACTCGCTCTCGAACTTCTCCATGGCCCATGCAGATGCTAAGCGTTCTCCCTCAGGGTCCAGGTCCGGGTCGCCGATGCACCGACCGATAGCCTCCTGGACCTCCTGCAGCCGCACTCGTGGGATGCGAAGGGGGACGGCCGGTATCGCCGCGCCCAGAAGCTGGAACTCCTGGGAACAGCGCTCCCTCAGCCGAGCGGCCAGATGCTCGAGCCAAGCATTCTCCATCGCCATCACGTCCTCGTGGCTTTCAACGAATCCCATCTCGAAGTCGAGGCTCGTGAACTCATTGGTGTGGCGCGCGGTATCATGCTTCTCAGCACGATAGGCTGGAGCGACCTCGAACACGCGCTCGAAGACGCCGACCATGATCTGCTTGTAGAACTGCGGACTCTGGCCCAGGTAGGCGACCCCGTCGAAGTAGTTCACGGAGAAGATGTCGGCGCCGCCTTCCGCACCTGCGCACACGATCTTCGGCGTATGGATCTTCGTGAAGCCCTGAGAAGCCAGGAACTCCGCGAAGGACATCGCCACTTCGTGCTGGACCGCGAATGCCGCGCGTACCTGGGGCGCGCGCAGACTCACGGCGCGGTGGTCGAGCTGAGCATCAAGGCCAGCCGACAGCGTCCGCTTGTTGATCTGAAGTGGAAGCACATCAGGCACAGGGGATATCGTTTCCACCTGCACTGCCCTGATCTCCACTCCCATCGGCGCGCGCTCCTCGTGCGCGACCAGACCGGAGACCGCGAGTACGGACTCCGCGCCAAGGCCGCGCAGGAGATTGGCGTCGGCGTCGGACTCCGTGACCACCTGCACCATGCCTGCCCGGTCGCGCACGACGGCGAACGTCAGCCCGCCGAAGGCGCGCACCGCGTGCAGCCATCCCATCACGGTGACGCGCTTCCCAACTCGTCCTGCTACCTCGACGCTCAGTGTCCGTTCCACGGAACACCTCCTATGGTGATATCGAGCGCCCACGAATGCAAGAAGCCCCTCATCCCTGAACTCGCAGGGACGAAGGGCCTTGAAGGCGCTCGTGGTGCCACCCTGATTCCCCGGCAAGACGCCGAGTATCTCCGTCGGCACAGTCCGCCACTGGCGGACGATGCCGCCCTCCCGCTAACGGTGGAGGAATCCGTCGAAGCCTACCCTCGCCAGAGCGAGATCGGTCCGCAGCTCCGGGTTGTCTTTCGGCAGGCTCGCGGGCCGGTATCGCAGCAACACCGGCTCTCTATGCCGCGGGGATCTGCCTACTGCTCCCTTTCACAGCCTTTGCTCGGCCAGTTGTTTGATGAAGTGTAGCACGCGGCGCACTCTACAGCAACCGCCGTGTCGTCGCACGTGCGCTCGCTGCTCGACGAGCCACGCGCTTTCCTCCTGGACTCTCTTCACCTTCTGTGCGTCGTCAGCGTTCTCGGGACAGAGGGCAGGCGCGTTGGCCTCGCGTCTGCCTGAGCGTGGACAGGAGTCTCGCGGCCGAGGAAGCTCGAAACGGCCGAGCCGGCGTCGGTGACCTGCCCCAGAGAACGGGGCGACCTGGTACGTCAGGACCGGAGGACCTGGACGGAATCCGGAGGAGCAGGGCAGATCGGAGCTAACAGAGCCCAATCCTTAATCTGGACTTGACATCACCACGGTCTGCTCTTAACCTGAGGTAGGTACGCTCTCCCCAAGGAAGGGGGCGTCGTATGTCAGTTCAGAGACATTGGGCGCTTGTCGCCCTCGCAGGCGCGAAGGAAGTGATGAAGAGGTTCACAGCGGGAGTTCCCGCAGGATGGGACGTTTGCCGCATGACTGGAGGCTCCATGTTCATGAAGAGACGGACCGGCTTTACGCTGATTGAGTTACTCGTCGTGATCGCGATCATTGCGATCCTCGCAGCCATGCTGTTTCCTGTGTTCGCGCGTGCCCGTGAGTCGGCGCGCAAGATTCAGTGCCTGTCGAATGTGAAGAACATCTCGACTGCGGTCCAGATGTACCTCACCGACTACGATCGATTCCCGCCGAAGGAGCATGACCAGGCGGTCTTGGCCTACGCGGCCCAGAGCCCCGGCGGGGGTTCCTCGGACAGTGCCGCTGACTGCAGGCTGACCCGGCGCGGGAACCCGTTCCTGCGCTGGCCGGTCATTTTCGATGAGTACGTCAAGAACCGGGACGTCTGGCAGTGCCCGAGTTCCAAGATCACCCAGGGCGCCACCTTCATCTACCCCGTGTCGGACTGGCTGCAGTTCCTCAAGGCCAACCAGGGCAGCTGGGGCAACTCCTACTACAACCTCAGCCCGTGTGTCTGGGGATGGCCGACGGGGTGGGGAGGCGCAATCACCGACACCATCCACCAAGGAGCTCTGGCTGCAGCCAAGGATATGGAAGCGAAGAACGCCGCGTTCATAGAGGGCATCGGCGTGGGCGAGATCCCGCTGGCGGAGTCGAAAACGTCCAGCATAGACGATCCGTCCGGCACCGTCGTATGCTCTGACGGCGGGGCTCATGTGAATGAGAACCTGGACTACACCATCGCCTACCCCGATATCTGCATGCTGGCGTGTTCGATTCCCGCTTGCAGCTTTGCCGACTGGATCAACTGCTCGTCGGCGCTATCCTGTGGGCTTCAGTACTACGCGCCGAATGATGGCAGCTTCCTCAAGGACGTCAGACTGCGCAAGCAGTACAGCCGTCACCTCGGCGGGATCAACGTCGGCTTTGCAGACGGGCATGCTTCGTGGTACGACTCCGAGGCATTCCTGGCGTCCGTCAGAGCGCATCGTCAGGGCCAACAGGGCGGCATCGACGGTGGCGTCGAGTCCACCGGACCGGACTCCATCACCTGCGCCGGGGGCGGGCCGACCGGCAGCGCGACCCAGCTTGCGCCGGGAGTTCCCTTCATCTACTAGCCGCTGCATTGCCCTAACAGGTCGGCGGGGGAACGGAACGGCTGCACGGAAGAAGGGCTGGACCGACGCGTCCAGCCCTTCGCCGTGCGAAGACGGCCTGATAGCTGGCGTCGATGCCCGGATCGCAGATGCTGGTGGTATGTCACGGATCCGGGGCGGGATTATCCTGGGTCGCTCCCGGTCGGGGCGAGCCATGTGATCTATTCCCAAGCCTGTTCGTATAGGAGGAAACCGCAGTGAATCGCTTGGCCCGAATCGTTGTTGTTCTCGTTGCCCTGGTGCTCTTGTGTCAACTCGCGGTCTGGGGGGGCGCTGCCCCGCCGATCTCGAGCGGCCCATTCAACCCGGCCGCGCTCATGCAGCAGTCGCTGGATCGGTGCACTGGCGACCGGTTCACGTTCGCGCTGTTCGGCGACTCGTACAACCGTGAACCGTTGGTCTCGCTGATGAAGATGGTCGACGCTCGCGCGCCGGCGTTTGTCGTAACGCTCGGCGACATGGTCGCAAAAGGCGCGAATGAGGAGGGGCTGAAGCAGTGGCAGCAGGCGGGCGAGCGGACGGGCTGGTTCCTCCGTGCCCGCCCGACGTGGCCGGTCATCGGGAACCACGATGTCGACGGGGGCTATGACTCCGGGCTGCGTAACTTCCTCGAGTTCTACGGCCTCAAAGACCAGAGCTATAGCTTCACGTTCCGCAACTGCAAGTTCATCGTGCTCGGCCATGACGCGGACACTCGTCCCGACCCGCCGGACCAACTGGCACTTCTCCAGCGGGAGCTCGCCGACCGCGACCACTATGACCACGTGTTCGTTTTCCGGCACGTCCCCTTCTACACCATAGGGACGAAGGAGGCGGACCAGGTCCCCAACACGCCGACGTCGCTGACCAAGCTATTCGAGAGCGCTCGCGTCACGGCGGTCTTCGCAGGCCACGACCACTACTAGTATCACACGCGGCGAGGCAGTGTGAACTACGTCATAGCCGGGGTGTCTGGCGCGGGCGTGTACAACTTGGTGAGGTTGTCCGAGCAAGCGCCAGGGGATGCGTACATGGGCATCTCGAAGGCCGAGGATCAGGTCATCTTGCACGTGCCTGGCCGCGTCGACCGCTTTATGCCCTTCAAGGGATACTATGAATCGGGCGACGAGCTGTTGTTCGCCGTGTTCGTGCACGTGAACGGCAAGAACGTGACCGCGGAGGCGGTGTCTCTCTCCGACGAGGTGTGGGACAGCTTCCCACTGAGCGGCGAGGGCTTTGGCGCGATCGGCACACCGACGGCGCCCGCGGCGATGCCTCACTGACAAGAGCGGGTACGCCTGCTGAGCGCCGACAGGAGCGGACTCGGAAAGTGCTCCTTTCGTGACTGAGGCCGGCTCATGCATTATCCGGCGATGTCGCCCCGGTGTCGTCGGGTGCCGATGCCTTTCACAGATGGGTGTGCTGGCCCGGAGTGCTCTGACGTGGCACATGTGGGCAGAGCCCCGCTGGGCGCGAGGAGAATGGACGGCGGCCAGTCAGCTGATAGTGGCGCC
Organism: Armatimonadota bacterium; assembly: GCA_050010895.1. Lineage (GTDB taxonomy): Bacteria > Armatimonadota > Hebobacteria > Hebobacterales > Hebobacteraceae > JBEKKD01. The sequence goes on along the minus strand of JBEKKD010000146.1, from coordinate 549 downwards.
AGTCGGGGGCCGGTGGGCGAACCCGAGCGAAGTAACGTGGCTTCACGCGCAGGGATGGTTTTCGCCGTCGCTGACGGAGAGCGGCTGCGATCGTCCCGGATCAGGGTGCCCTCGAGCCCAGCCGCTGCCTGACGTCTCGCGGCTACCTTTCGTGCAGACAGCTGTCGGCCACTGCTCGGCCTGCGCGGATGGAGTCGTGCTCTCCGCACCCCACCGGGAGACCCTCTTAGCATGATCTACGTGATCTCGCGCCAATGTCTGAGCCTGACGCTGTAGCGAAGTCGCGTCCCAACTGGGGATCCCTGCGACATCGTCTGTGCGCGGCAAAGGAGGCAAGGTCTGCTGTCTCCCTCTACGTCGGCTGCAGACCTATCGTCCTGATCCCTTCGGCTTTTCGCCGCTCAAGCGCGCGGCTGCGAATCGGAATCTGCGTCCTACTCTAATGCAGTCAAGCCCCTTCGGCCTCACTTTTCGTGCTCCGTTGGCTGGTAGCCTGGAGAAGACGCGGACGCGGGCACTGCCCCCGTGGGGTCAGTGCCGGCAGCGCAC